>DASRRN010000580.1:0-17695 GCA_035695685.1 Acidobacteriaceae bacterium
TATCCGATCCTTTCTGACGCACAAAGAGTATGACAACCGCAAAAATTGGGATAGGAGGTTCCGGACGAAATGAGAAAAGCCCTTGCAAACCCGGCGGAAATGATCGCCCACGGGGCTCCCCGCCTCATACACAATGATCAAGAACTTGCAGCATATACGGAGGCTCTCTTCGAGCTAACCGCTCTGGACAGCCCATCTCGCTCGGAAGCGGACGCGATCGAACTGCTGACGCTTCTGGTAAACAACTACGAGCAGAGACGTTACCCTGTCCCTACTGCGGACGCGGTTTCTGTCGTACGGTTCCTCCTTGAACACCAGGGCCTTGTACAACGTGATCTGATTCCACAATTCGGATCAGAGAGTGCGGTTTCGATGTTCCTGGCTGGGCAACGAAAGCTCACCCTTGATCAGGTGCGGAGGCTGAGTGCCCGGTTCAAGCTTCCGGCCGATATTTTCATCGCAACGGAATACCTGTAGAGAGTGTATGAGAACCCAATCTCCAAATTCGAAGATCCGCGCGGCGCGGCGAAGCTAAAAACCTCTGGCGTGCAGGTAGAAGACAAATCCCGAAGCGAGCAAGCAGTAGATCCCAAACAAGTACCAGCGACCACTCTCAAGCCAACTGCTTAGCCATTTGAGCGCTAAGAGTCCTGCCAGGAAAGAGAAACCCATACCCAGCACACTGAAGATCAGCGAGCCTCTCAGGTCAATCGGAGCACCAGCAAGCATGGCAATGTGCGACGCCTTTCGTAACCGCAACGCTTCCACTCCCACCACTGCCGGCGTTAATACCACGGCCATCGCGAAACTGAAATGCTCCGCGCGCTCCTTCGTCGCCCCAACCAGCATGCCAGTGGAGATGGTAGAGCCGGATCGGGAAAATCCTCGAAATGGCAGAGCCAGACCCTGCACCATACCCATCCAGCCAGCCTGGCGAAAGGTCACGGTATCCCGGTCAACACCCAAGGCGCCGTCTTTGGCCGAGCCTAAAACGCCATTCATGGCCTGGTATCTCTCAAGCACGCCGGCGATGAGGATCAGGATTCCGGCGGCAGCGAGTGCAGGCGCGATCAGGTCAAGACGGCTAAACAACTGCTCGATTTCAGCCTTCTGCGCGCCGCGGAATAAGGTCATTTCTATGATCTTTTTCATCGCTTCTCCTATGATCCCCGTGAGCAACGTGGCCCAGAGTAGGAGGACTGCAAATCGGTTAAACGACTCAGTGCTCGAGAAGTAGGCTTTCTTCCACGTGCTGGAGAAGAAGATGATGACTGCAAACATGGTCCCGGTATGCAGCATTACCAGCAGGAGCGTCATCTGCGGAGATGACGGATCGAGCCCCATAAGCTTTTCGGCCACGACGACGTGCGCAGAGCTTGAAACGGGAAGTAGCTCGGCAAGGCCTTGCACTACAGCAAGGATGATTACTTTAAAGAGGTACATTTGGGCCAGTCCAAGACAGAAATGAGATGTTTACGTTCAAGCATCGGTCCAAAGCCAAGGGTATTAGACTAGCTTGAAAAGCGACCGATCGAGAAACCTTAACGCCCAAGAGGTGGCAGCAGGCGCATTGCTGAATCTTAGGTGGTGATGTGGTGGCGAACGTCGGCGCCGCGCACCCAGAAAATTACATCTTCCGCGATGTTAGTCGCGTGGTCGCCGACCCGCTCCAGGTTGCGGGCAATCATCAACGCATGGAGTGCCTGAGGAGTATAGTGCGGCTTTTCTTTGATCAGATTCGAAAGAGCAAAAAACGCAGCGTCGTTGAGCTTGTCCACGCTGTCGTCCATGGTCAGCACAGAGGTAGCCATCTCTGCGTCGGCCTCGATAAAGCCCTGCAGGGCTTTACGCACCATGGCGGAGGCCAGAGACGCCATGCGCGGAATGTCCACCGGCAGATCGATCACCGGAAATGCCTGCAGATCCCGTACCCGGTCGGCGATGCTGACTGCCTGGTCACCCACGCGTTCCAGATCGGCATTGATCTTGATCACCGCCAGAATGAAGCGCAGGTCGATCGCCATCGGCTGCTCCATCGCCAGCAAGTCGAGCGCCATCTGGTCGATCTCGCGCTCGAAGCTGTTGATGGACATTTCGCTGCGGACCACCAGGTCGCAGAGCGAGATATCGCGTACGCGATAGGCCTCAACGGCGCGCTGGATCGCCTGCTCCGCCATGCCCGCCATGACCAGAAGGCGCTCTTTCAGATCGTCGAGTTTCCGATGAAACCGAATCCGTGTCATCCGAACCTGCCTGTGATGTAATCCTCAGTCCGCTTATCCGTCGGGTTGGTGAAAATCTTATGGGTGGCGTCGAACTCCACCAGCTTCCCGTTTAGGAAGAAGCCTGTATTTTCCGCGACCCGCGCCGCTTGCTGCATATTATGCGTCACGATCACAATCGTGTACTGGGACTTAAGCTGAAAGATGAGATCTTCAATTTTTGCGGTAGAGACCGGATCAAGAGCCGAGGCCGGCTCATCCATCAGCATCACTTCCGGATCTACAGCCAACGCGCGGGCGATGCAGAGCCGCTGCTGCTGACCGCCGGAGAGGCTGGCGCCGGACTTCTTTTTGAGATCGCTCTTCACTTCATCCCACAATGCGGCCTGCTGCAGTGAGCGCTCGACCACTTCATCGAGAACTTTGCGATTGCGGAATCCGTTCAGGCGCAGGCCGGAGGCCACGTTGTCGTAGATCGACATGGTGGGAAACGGGTTTGGCCGCTGAAAGACCATTCCGATGCGGCGGCGAATCTCAACGGGCGAAGCCTGCGCGTAGATATCTGTCGGGCCAACACGCACCGTGCCGGTGACGCGGCCAATCGGGTTGGTCTCGTGCATGCGATTGAGGCAACGAACGAAGGTTGACTTACCACAACCAGAGGGCCCGATCAGGGCCGTGGCGTGGTTCGCAGGAATTCTGAGGCTGATGCTCTGTAGAGTGTGGTTGGTGCCATACCACGCGTTCAGATCAGATACTTCGATTTCTACACCCACTAGCTCGCCCCTTTCAGAGTTCCGCGGCCCGCCACATACCTGACGAGTGCGACGGAGACGACAATCAGCACGATCAGCACCAGCGCGCCCGCCCAGGCTAGACGATGCCACTCGTCGTAAGGAGAAAGCGCATACACATAAATCTGCAGCGGAAGAGCGGCGATCGGCTGAGTTAGGCTGGTGCTCCAGTATTGGTTTCCGAACGCGGTAAAGAGCAGCGGCGCGGTCTCTCCCGCCACCCGGGCAAAGGCCAGCATGCAGCCGGTAATGACACCGGGGGATGCCGTTCGCAGGGTGATGGATAGTACCGAACGCCAGTTCGGAACCCCCAGTCCCAGCGCGGCCTCGCGCACATTGAGCGGCACCATGAGCAGCATCTCTTCGGTGGTCCGGGTGATGGTCGGAATCATCATGATGCCGAGGGCTACACCGCCCGAGAGCGCGGAGTAGCCCCTCCCTGCTACGAGGAGGGTATACATGGCGATGCCCATGACGATCGAAGGGACGCCGTTGAGCACATCCGCGGTGAACCGGACCATGTTGGACAAACGCTTGTTGCGTCCGAACTCCGCGACGTAGATGCCACCGGCAATGCCGATAGGCACACCCATGAGGCTAGCGATCGCCAGCAGGATGCCGGATCCGAGGATGGAATTGGCCATCCCGCCTCCAACCTCACCCACAGGTTTCGGTATCTGGGTAAAGAAAGCGAGGTTGAGCGAACTCGCGCCCTTAAAGAGCAGATAAGCGAAGATGGCAATGAGAGGCGCCATGACCAGGATAGTGCTGCCCACGGCAGCAACGGTCGCAAGGTGATTCACAACGACGCGCAAAAACCGATTCGAAGCCCGCGCCCGCAACGGTGGCGGCATCGCAGTGGTGGAAGCCATGGCTAAGTTCCTCTGACCGGCGCGCCGCGGGTAACCGCCCAAACCAATATCCGAGCCAGCGCGTTCACAATGATGGTGACGATAAACAGCGCCAAGCCGATTTCGATCAAGGCACTCAGGTTAAGCGGGTCAGAGGCCTCATTGAACTCGTTGGCGATGACACTGGCCATGCTGTAGGCCGGAGCCAACAGGGAGCGGACAATTTCCGGACGATTGCCGATGACCATGGTGACCGCCATGGTTTCGCCCAGAGCACGGCCGAGTCCGAGAATGACAGCACCGACGATTCCGATACGCGCGTTGCGTAGCACACCCATGCGGATCATCTCCCACCGCGTGGCTCCCAGGGCCAGCACCGCCTCCCGCTGCGCGTGGGGAACCGCGGACATGACCTCGCGGGTAAGCGACGAGATGATGGGCAGAATCATGATGGAGAGAATCAAGCCCCCGGCTAACATCCCTAACCCGAAGTTCGGAGGGGCAAAAACGCCCGACCAACCAAGGATCTTGATAAGGAATGGATTCACGTATTGACGCAGCAACGGCACCAGAACAAAAAGTGCCCACAGGCCATAAACCACGCTGGGAATGGCGGCGAGCAATTCAGTAAAGAAGGCCAGGAACCCGCGCAGCCAAGCGGGGCACATCTCGGTGAGGAAGATGGCGACGCCTACTGCCAGGGGCACGGCGATAAGCAGCCCCAGGATCGAAGAAACCACTGTGCCGTAGATGAACGGCAGCGCCCCGAAATTGCCATTGACCGGGTCCCAGGCAGACCCGAAGAAAAACGGCAGGCCGAATTTCTGAATAGTTAGCTTCGAGCCCGAAATAAGCTCGATGAGGATCAGCAAAACAATGGCGAAAATGCTAAGCGCGCACACTAACATCAGGGCGCTGAAGGCGCGATCGGCGAGCGCGGAGCTACCGCAGTTGAGAAGATACGTGCGGACGAGAGAAGGCGATGGCTCAGCGCCGGGAGACGGACTTTCTGATCGCTGGGTCAAGTCAGCCTGGCCAGCCACTCGCGGCGTCTGAGTATCTGATCTCACCACTCATACCGTAGCGGGCTTTAGTGAATTTCAGGTTAAACGGGACACGGCACAAACCTTTTGAAATGTAAACGATTGTGGCGCGCGGATTTTGTTCGAGGAAACCTTTGCCGGGCCAGAATACCATCAGGCACACACGGCTGGCGTGTGCGCCTGACCCCAGCGACAGCCTACTTCAGGGTGTTGATGGTAGCACTGACCTTCTCTGCCACCGCAACAGGGAGAGGGGCGTAGTAGAGCGAGCTTGCCTCATTCTGGTGCTGCAACATCCACTTTAGAAAATCGATCAGAACTTTCCCGTTGGTGGGATCCTTGGCGGGATTGGGGATCAGAAGCCAGGTAAAGCTGGAAATGGGATAGGCATTTCCCGGTGCGTTGGTAATGGAGACACGATAATCCGCAGGCATGTTCTTCACACTCGCCGCGGCTTCGGATACTCCTTCGATCGATGCCTTGACCCAGCTTCCTCCAGCGGTCTTTACGTAGGCGTAGGGAATCTTGTTCTGCAAGGCGTAGATCAGTTCCACGTATCCGATCGCGCCTGGCGATTGCCGGACGAAGCCAGCCACGCCCTCGTTTCCCTTAGCGCCAATGCCTCTTGGCCAACTGGGGGCCGCGCCCTTGCCCGGGCCACCAGCCCAGTCTTTACTGACCTTAGACAGATAATCGGTGAAGATGAAAGTGGTCCCGCTGCCGTCGGACCGGTGTACGACAAAGATATCGACTGAAGGGAGCTTGACGCCCGGATTGTCTTTGGCGATCCGGGCGTCGTCCCACTTGGAGATCTTGCCCAGATAGATGTCCGCCAGAACGTCCGGGCCTATACGCAGATCATTGACGCCCTGCAGGTTAAAAATCGGAACCACGGCCCCCAGCACCGTAGGAATTGCTTGAATCTTCACCTTGGAGGCGGCCAGCTGTTCGTCTGTCATAGTCACGTCGCTGGCGCCAAAATCGACCGTGCCGGCCGTAACCTGGCGGATGCCCCCGCCGCTGCCGATCGACTGGTAATTGATCTGGACCCCGGGATGTGAGGCGCCGTATTCACTAAACCACTTGGAATAAATAGGGTTCGGAAAGGTAGCTCCCGCTCCGTTCAGCTTTTGCGCGTACCCCGCGCATACCGTTGCACTCATAGCAACGGCTAACAACCAGATCGTCTTTCTCACGTTCCACCTCAGAAAATCATCCTGATTCTCGGGTTCGTCCATGAATGGATCTTTACAGGGCCATGAATATGAAGAGAAAAGCACCCAAGGGGAGGCCACAAGCCGTTTATTTTTCAATAGCTTGCGTCGAGGCTGTCGGAACGGCGCCAAAGGGTGGAGTTGCTGAGGAAGAGGCAGCGCGTGGGAGCCGAAAGAGGAAGGTAGCGCCGAACCCAAGTTCGCTCTCACAGCGAATATCGCCGCCGTGGGCTTGGACGATGTGCTTGGCGATTGCCAACCCCAGGCCTGTTCCTCCCGATTCCCGCGAGCGGGCCTTATCGACTCGGTAGAAGCGCTCAAAGATCCGAGGCAGGTGCTCGTAGGCGATGCCGGGGCCGAAGTCCTGCACGTAAAATTCGATCATCGCCTCCTGCTCGCGAGCGCCTACCCGTACGCGGCCCCCGCCTTTGCCGTACTTCGTCGCGTTTTCTACCAGGTTTCCGAACACTTGGCTAAGCGCGTCGAGGTCGGCCATGACTGATTCATCCGTGGTCTCGCCCATTTCCAGAGCAAGGTCTGAATCCCGCACCAGCCCCACTAGCGATCCGACAGCATCCTCGACCAGCGTAGAGGCCTGAATCTTGTGCAGACGCAGCTTGTAATCGCCGGATTCCACGCTCGCCAGAGCCAATAGATCTTCCGTCAAGCGGTTCATACGCGAGGCATTCTTGAGAATGATCATCAGAAACTCGCGCGTTTGGGTGCTGAGGGTCCGATCATCGAGCAGCGTTTCGACATATCCCGTAATGCAGGTGAGGGGGGTACGCAGTTCGTGGGAGACGTTAGCGACGAAGTCGCGGCGAGTGGTCTCGGAGCGCTCTTTTTCAGAAACGTCGTGCAACACCGCGACCGCGCCTCCGCCGGGCATGGGAGCGGCATTGACCTCGAAGATCTTCCCCGGAGAAACCGAGATAGCGCGGGCCCGGCTGGCCTGGCGCTGGGTCAGCGCCGCGGCAACTGAGGATAAGACCTCAGGGTCGCGAATGGAATGGACCAGGGCTCGGCCTTCCTGCACCGGGCTGAGTGCAATGCGCTGCATCACGGCATTGCACCAGCTCACCTGCCCTTGCGGGTTGATGGCAATGACCGCCTCCTGCATGCTGTCGAGCAGCGCGGTCAGCTCGCTGCGACTGCTCTCGAGCGCGTGAAAGCTGTGCTCCAGCCGGCTCGCGGTCACGTCGAGGGCATGCGCGACAGCAGAAATCTCATCCAGATTGCCCTCTTCCACGCGGGCCGTGAGATCGCCGGAAGCAATGCGGTTGGCGAACACCACGATGCGGCCCAGCCGCTTCGCAACCCGCTGCGCCAATAAGGCCGCCAGCAATGTCGCCACCACCAACGAGAACAAAGAAGCCAACACAATACCACGACGCAATACATGCACCGGGGTAGGCAAATCGGCCGGGGAATAGGCTGCCAGGCGCACGACCAACGGGCCAGCGGGAACAGCAACATAAACTGTGCCGCCCCGCCTGGCGCGACCCGAGGCCTGGTGCTGAAACAGTACGGCGGCAACCTCAGGTGGCACGGCGTTCGATCCAGCCACATTTCCCGAATTGGCCACTTGCTGGCCCTGGGCATTGAAGATGGCGACTTCCACCTCGGCGGCGGCGGCGTCCTGGCGGGCTATCTGTTGCAGAGTGGCAGGGGAGACATTGTCACCGATATGCGTCGCCAGCAGCCGGGCTTCGCTACTCAGAGACTCCTCCACCTGGGTGCGCAGGGTGTTCTCCATGACTTGGCGCAGGGAGAAATCAAGAACCACCATTCCCAGGAAAAGGACCACTACAAACGAGAAGAACAGCTTGGTGAAGACCCTGCCCGTCACGAGGCTATTCTCTCTCATAGGAGCTTATGAGGCGGTTTTGCGTGGTTCCTCCGCCAGCCGGGGTACCTCGAAGCGGTATCCCGCACCACGTACGGTCTTGAGATACCGGGGGCTCTCGGGGTCGGTCTCAATTTTCTCACGGATGCGCCGCACGTAGACGTCGACCGAGCGCGGGGTTACGAAGCGAGCATCTCCCCACACGGCGTCGAGCAGGTGATCGCGGCTGAAGACGCGGCCTGGATGCCGGGCGAGATAGTCCAGCAGGCGAAACTCAGTGGCGGTGGTGGTGGTCAGCTCCCCTCGCACCTTCAGTTGCATGGCGCCGGCGTCGATAACCACTTCTTCGAAGGAGATGATCGACGGCGCGGTAGGCCGCTCAAAGCGCCGCAATACGGCCTTCACCCTGGCTACCAATTCACGAGTAGCGAAGGGTTTGGTAATGTAGTCGTCCGCACCCAGCTCGAGGCCGAGAACCCGATCATTCTCGCCCGCCCGGGCGGTGAGAAAGATGATCGGTATGGTGCTCAGGGCGGGATTGCTGCGCAACCGGCGGCACACGTCCAGGCCGTCTCCTCCGGGAACCATGATGTCGAGCAGAAAAAGGACCGGCGCCTGGCGCTCAGCGTCCGGCACCAGGTTGGTGGGGGTGCTATAGACGCGAACCCCGAAACCGGCCGCTTCCAGATGATGTTGTACCAAGCGAGATATGTCCGGATCATCCTCGAGGACGCATATGGTCTGACTCAACTGGGTCTCCTCACCTTCGAGCCGCTTGTGATACGGCCACGCTCAGTGGGAGGCCGGTGGGCACTGCGCGGATGCGTTTAGCGTACCCTACTGAGGGCAAACGGAATGCAAAACTACGGTAAATCCTTGGCTTTTTGGCGGAACCCCGGCATCCCCCGGAAGAGCAAGTTCCGAAGATAGCACTCACCAGCTACCTTATGGCAGTTGTAGAGTAGAGCTTTGCTCCGCAGTAGTGTCGCGGCCGCGTTCAAGGACGGTACCCGTGTCACGTCCAGTCATTCTGTGCATCGACGATGAGGATCTCGGCCTTGAGATCCGGAAGATGGTTCTGGAACGCGAGGGATTCACCGTGCTGACCGCGCGCGACGGTCTCACCGGCATATCTGTCTTCGAATCCGAGCACGTCGATGCGGTGGTGCTGGACTACGCCATGCCAGGCATGGACGGAGGCCAGGTTGCCGCTGTCCTGCGCCAGCACCGGCCGGATATTCCCATCCTGATGCTCTCTGCCTACGTGGCGCTCCCCGACGAGGTGATGCGGGTGGTGAGTGTTTCGGCCACCAAAGGGGATGGTGCATTCACCCTGGTCGACAAACTGAAGGGGCTGCTGCAGGCGAATGCTCCTGATGGCCGAGGTGCTGGGGAATGAATCTCCATCAGTTCCGGCAGATTTTGGTCATCACGGTCTTGCTTCCGCTGATTCTGCTGTTGCTCCTGGCCCTGGTGATGGCCTGGCAGATCCAGCGTACCCTGCGGGAGCAGCGCCGCATCGACCACACCGATCGCATCACCGCCCAGCTCAATGAGTTAGAACGGCTGGTGGTAGATCAGGAGACCGGCCTCAGGGGTTATCAGCTCACCCATGACCCGACCACCCTCGAGCCCTACCAGAATGCGGAGGGCGCGCTGCACAGCACTTTAGACCGCTTATTGCTCCTGGTTAGGGAGGATCCTGACCAGCTACGGCGGCTGCGCCAGGTACGCGATAGCCATCAGTTCTGGATGGGATTCGCCGGCAACGCGCTGGACAATTTGCGGGCGGGAAAAATATTTGGGGACACGGCCCTCGATCTGAACGGGGCGCAATTGATGGCGGCCTTGCGGACCCAGATAGCCACTATGACCCAGGTTGAAGTAAAACGGCGCGATCAGGAAGTGCAGTCTACAAATTCGCAGGTTCGCACTCTAATGATAGTTCTGCTCGCTTCCTCAATTGGGGTGGGGATTGTTTTGGGCATTTTCACCCAGAGAAATATGCGGCAAGTCTCGGCGGCGTTCCGAGCTTCCCTGGAGGAAGCGCACCAGCGCGCGGATGAGCTGATTGAAAGCCGCCAATGGCTGCAGACCACGCTTGAATCGGTGGGCGACGCCTTAATTGCGTGCAACCAGCAGCGCCGCGTGGAACTGATGAATCCGGTCGCACAGCGGCTTACTGGCTGGACCCTCGAAGACGCCAAAGGGAGGCGCCTTGAAACTGTCTTCTGCACCGTCGATGAGGAGACGCGGGAAGCAGTGAATCCAGGGGACGAGAAGGACGACCCCACCGCGAAGAATCACTTTCTGTTACTGGCTAAGGACGGCGCTGAGTACTTGATCGATCAAAGCGCCGCCCCGATTCGAGACGCAAAGGGCAAAGTAGCCGGCGTGGTAGTGGTCTTCCGCGACGTGACCGATTCGCGGAAAAGAGAAGCGGCACTGATGGCCCACGAGAAGCTGGCGGTTGCCGGGCGCCTTTCTGCCAGCATTGCCCATGAAATTCATAACCCGCTGGATTCAGTCGCCAACTTGCACTACCTGATGGAGAAGGAGTCCGATCCTCCTCTGCAGCAACGATATCTTGCCATGGCGCAGCAGGAACTGAACCGCACCCTGCAGATCAGCCGCGCCATGCTTGGTCTCTACCGCGAGCCAAAAGCTCCCGTCGAAGTGGACCTCCGCGAGCTACTGCAAAGCGTGCTGCTGTTGCTCGACCGGCAGTTGAAGGATCAATGCGTCGCCGTTGACAGGAAACTGGAGGAAGACGTCTCCATTCAGGGTTTCCCCGGCGAATTGCGGCAGGTATTCACCAACCTGATTACCAATGCCGCCGAGGCGGCGGGACCACGCGGCCGGGTGCAGGTACTGCTCGAGGACTCTCCCCCCGCCGATAACCGGTCCGGAGCTATGGTGACGATTACCGACACCGGCCCCGGCGTTCCAGAGAGCCAACAAGCCAAGCTATTCAAGCCCTTCTTCACCACTAAGGGGGAACTGGGCACGGGCCTCGGCCTTTGGGTCAGCCGGGGAATCGTGGAGAAGCACGGGGGAAAAATCGAGCTGGCCAACAGCACCGATCTTGCGTTTCCGGGAGCGGCCGCGCGCGTCTATCTTCCTTCGCTCGGCCCGGCCTCGGTGATGGCGCCGCGAACAGCGAGTGCCAGCATCAATCACTTTGCCGACGCCGCGCCAGAAAACGGAGACGCACATAGTCAGCGGTCCAGTGACCCTCGCGGTCGCATAGAACTGGCTTAACCAGGGTAACGATCTGGTCGATGGCGGCTGGTCGCGCTTCGGCAGGCAACAGCTCAAACACGCTGCTGCGGAAAGTTTCGAGCCATGCGGCCATCCCCGAGGCCAGCGGCGTGGGGCGCGGTGTCAGGGTGATTTCATCCACCAGGAAACCCTGGGCCTTCAACCGCGCGCGATATTCCGCACAGCCGAAAAAGCGGTTGTTTTCGATGCGCTCCGCAGGAATTCCGAGGGGAGTCAAGACCGCCAGCAGAGCTACACGAATCGCGGCGATGTTTCCTTGGCCGCCGCATTCGGCCACGAAGCGGCCGCCAGGCTTCAGCGCCCGATGCACGCCCCGAAGGACGGCATCCTGATCGCTCATCCAGTGCAGCGCAGCATTGGAAAAGACAGCGTCGAATTCGCGATCGAAGGAAAGTGCTTCCCCGCTCACATGGCGGGCGTCTACTCCCCGTTCTTTGGCCGCGGCAATCATCTGCGGTGCGTTGTCGACTCCGACCAGCGTTGCTCCTGATTCGGCAATCCGCCGGGTCAGAAACCCATCGCCGCACCCGAGATCGAGGATGCGTTCGCCTGGTTGGGGCTGCAGAGCCTCAACCAACCATTCGGCGAGCAGGGCGACGAACCGGCCATTGCCGGCATAGAGGGATGCGTCCCAAGTCTGCTGCATGGCTTAATTCTAGAGCTAGCTTAAATCGAAGCGACCGGCACCAGGGTGAGGTCATCCACCAGGCCGACTTCCTTTTGCACGAAGGGCTCCGCATAGCGAACGCCGCCCAACAGGCCGTAGTGCCGGGCAAGGGAAAAGGTCCGTTCGCGAATCTCATCGTGGGGCACAAAGAGAGATCCACCGGAGGGCTGATCGGCATATTGCGACCGATAGGCGAGCAAAGCGCGAAAGCGCTCTTCGATGAAAGGTGTGATGTCGACTACGAAACTCGGCCGCGCGTCTGCGTACAGGCTGGCGTAGACGATCTTGAAGGGCCGGAAAGGCGGCTCGCCGGTCTCGATCTTGGCCAAGCCGGAAAGAAAGCAGGCTTCATACCCCAGCGTGGCGCAGTGGTAGTGGTCCGGATGGCGCCCCTGCCAATAAGGCAGAATCACCACACGTGGCTGCAATTGACGCAGCTTGCAAACGATCTTGATCCGGTTCTCCCAGGTGTTCTCCACCCGGCCGTCGGGGATATCGAGTGCTTCCCGCCATGCGACACCTAAAATGCGCGCAGCTTCCTCAGCTTCAGCGGCCCGCTCCTCCGCTGAACCACGGGTCCCGGCTTCACCCTGGGTCAGGTCGAGAATCGCCGTGCGTAGGTGGAGCGAGCGCATACGCAACAGCGTGCCACCGCAGGTTTGCTCCACATCGTCCCGATGGGCGGCAATCGCGAGAACATCAATAGGTGGTGTTGTTGGCATCGCTGGGCGAGTCCATGTAGGCCACATCGTAAGCCGTACCGATCACGGTTACCTGCGAGTTGTCGAGCGCCGAACCGTCGACAGTGTTGTAGATGTACACCTGCCCTCCCTCGGCGGTGTAAACCTTGTGCAGGGTGGTCACGGCCGCGATGCCGGTGGCGTCGCCCTTGTAGGAATCAATCATAGCGACCGAGTTGTTCGCGGTGTTGAACATGGTGAGGCAACCAAGGTTGGTGGTGGCGCCCAGATGATAGCGTTCGCCCTGGGTGCAGAGCTGGGACCCGATCCAAAGGGTATTGTCATCCGCAAAGTTCATCTTCAGATGCGTCCCATCGCTGATGGAGTAATTGCCGGTGATCTTTTGCGCGCCAATATCCATGATGGAGAGGAAGCCGGCAAAGTAGCCGTCGGGTTGCAACTGCTGTCCCGCGAGGTACAGAAGATTTCCATTTTGAAGAGCGTCCGTAGTCCCGCCGGGAACGGGCACCGTAGCGGTCACAGCTGTCGGGGCGCCCGGCGGCACCGGCGCGCCGCTCTGGATGATGATCCCAGCCACCGGCAGGAAGCTGACGCTGGCTTGGTTTCCCCCGCACTCCGGGCCACAGTTCAGCACAAAAGCCGTGGTGCCATCCGCAGAGAAGACCGCCTTGGTGGGCCGGTCAAAGGTGCCCGGCACCGGCAGCACGCAATACACGGGCAGATTTTGCGGTTCACAATCGACGGCATTCGAAGGTACCTTCTGGTTCGTCTGCAGCTTGTAAACGCTATAGAGCAGATTGCTGTCCTGCACGAAGGCCAACGCTGCCGACCCACTAGGATTAGTGGAAACGCGGTAGACATTGGGCAAGTTCAAGGAATAGCTGCTGCCCAGTACACGGTCCTGAATGGTAAGAGTGTGTGCCGTCTGGTTGGCAGCGAAGACGTATCTCTCGTCACGGGATATGAAGACACTGGAGGACTGACCGGGTAAGGTAACGGTCGTGTTTTGCTTCTCGCTGGCGTAATTCAACAGAGCGTAGCTTCCGTCGCCTGCGCCATAAACTGCACCGGCCTGCTCTTCCGGCATATTCTGGATCGTTATCGGATCAGCCCCCGAATATCCGGCCATGCTGAAGGAAGCAATATGGTTGTTAAAGCTGTGGCGGATGTCATAAAAAGCATCGACGATCTGGAGCGAACCCTTGGTCAGAGCGCCGGGATTCTGGACGGCAATGAGAACGCGGTTGAGGATCCCGCTGGGGGGCAAAGCCCGGCCGCCAAAATAATAGCTCTTGCCGCATCCGGCCAGAACAATGAAAACGAAGCAGGCTAGCGCAGAAAGGGCACACAAGGACCGGAGACTTCTTTTCTTCAACTAAGACCTCACCAGAATCACCACGCGGCGGACATGCGGGAAAGGCCAAGTATAACAAAGCGGCGGCTGGCAATCGTGCCCCGGGTGGCTTAGCATAATTAGACCTACCCTATGACGAATCGGCTCACAGAGATCTTCGGGACGCGGAACGTGCTGTGCGACGGGGCCATGGGCACCAGCTTGTACGCTCGCGGAATCTTTATCAATCGCTGCTTCGACGAACTCAATGTCTCCCAGCCGGAACTGGTGCGGAACATTCACGAGGAATACCTGCAGGCGGGCGCGGAGATCATCGAGACCAATACGTTCGGCGCCAATGCCCTGCGTTTGCAGCGCTATGGCTTTGCCGACCGGGTGGTTGAGATCAACCGGGCCGGAGCCCAGGTGGCGCGCAAGGCGGTAAACCAGCGGGCTGACAAGCAAAGCGTAAAAGCCTGGGTTGCGGGTGCGATTGGTCCGCTCGGCGTGCGTCTGGAACCGTTGGGAAAGATCAGCCTGATGGAAGCACGGGAAGCCTTTGCCGAGCAGATTCGCGGCCTGGTCGAGGGCGGCGTCGATATGCTGTTGATCGAGACTGTTTCGGCGTTGAATGAGGCAGAGCAGGCCATCCTTGCGGCAAGGGCTGTGGCCCCTTCGCTGCCGGTCCTGGTGATGGTGACGGTCGATGAGGATGCGAATTGCCTGGACGGCTCTTCCGCGGAAACTGCCGCGGCACGGCTAACCGAGTGGGGCGCCGATGCCATCGGTTGCAACTGCAGCGTAGGGCCGGCCACCGTCCTGACTGCCATCGAATGTATGGCGGGCGCCACCGACTTGCCCCTGATTGCCATGCCCAATGCCGGTATGCCACGCGCCGTGGATGGACGGAATATCTATCTCTGCTCTCCCGAGTACATGGCCAGCTTTGCCCGCAAGCTGGTGAAAGCCGGAGTGCAGTTTGTTGGCGGTTGCTGCGGTACCACGCCGAGTCATATCCGATCGATGAAGTCGTCTCTGCGTGCTATGGGCGCGCAGGAAGTTGCCCACACCCACGTGAAGCAGAGTCCCGTGGCCTCCGAGATCGTACCGGCGCCGCTGGCCGAGCGGTCGCGCCTCGGTTCGCTTATCGCCAGCGGTACGTTTGTCACCATGGTGGAGATGGTTCCTCCCAAGGGCATCACCTGTGAGAAGGAGCTCGAAGGGGCCCGGTTGCTGGTGCAAAATGGCATCCACATCATCAACGTCCCCGATCTGTCGCGGGCCGCGCCGCGCATGAGCGCGCAAAGTCTCTGTATCCAGATTCAGCAGACAGGGATGGAAACGCTGCTCCACTACACCTGCCGTGATCGTAATTTGCTGAGCATTCAGTCCGACCTGTTGGGAGCATCTTCGATCGGTTTGAAGAATATTCTTTGCCTGACCGGGGATCCGCCCAAGCTGGGCAATTACCCGGATGCGACTGCGGTTTTCGATGTCGATGCGATTGGGCTGGTGAATATTGTGCGGCGTTTGAACCATGGATTGGATCTGGGGAGCAATCCCGTCGGTGTCTCCAGCGGCTTGACTATTGGTGTGGCTGCCAACCCGGGCTTGCCGGACATGGACACGGAAATTCGGCGGTTCGCCTACAAGGTTGAGGCGGGCGCTGAATATGCGATTACCCAGCCGGTGTTCGACCTGAAGCTGCTGGAGGCGTTTCTTAAGCGTATCGAGGAATTTCGTATTCCGGTGATTGCGGGCATCTGGCCGCTGACCAGCCTGCGCAATGCGGAGTTTATGAAGAATGATCTGCGCGTCTCCATGCCGGACGAGATCATGACGAGGATGCAAAAGGCGGATACCCCCGATCGGGCCCGGGCGGAAGGGATACAAATCGCGCGAGAGATGCTGGCTGCGGCGCGTCCCATGATCCAGGGAGTGCAGGTCAGCGCGCCCTTTGGACGTTATTCGTGCGCAGTCGAAATTCTCGAGGTGGTGCTGTCGGACGCGAAACCTGAGGGAGCCGGCGTTGGCAACGTTTGAAGAATCGCTGAAACAGTTAGAAGGGATTGTCGCTCAGCTCGAGCGCGGAGATTTGCCGCTCGAAGACTCGATCAAAATGTTCGAGGAAGGCATGCGCCTCTCGGCGCAGTGCAAGCAGGAGCTGGATAGTGCTGAGAGCAAGGTACAGATTTTGCTCAAGCAGCGCGACGGGTCGTTGAAGGCTGAGCCTTTTCCGCTGAAGTAGAAAAAATCCAGATCTCTCCACTGCCGGGTGGGCAGTGTTTCAGGACGAAGACTTTGGAGCAAGCTTTTGCTCCACAAATACGACCAGGTCGTCTCCGATCAGGCCTGGTGACGTTACCAGGAAGCGAGGCTTGCCGGCGATCAGGCGCAGAGAGACTTCTTTCCATTGCGGTGTTAATTCCTGACCAGACGAACGCAGGAGCACTGCGTCGGCGCGATCCAGAAAGAGCCTTGCAGAGTCTTTGAAGTCAGCGGTGGCGTGGTCCAGAACGGAAAGATAGAGGTCCGGACGCAGAAACTGCAGCAGGCTGTTCGACTCGAAAATGATGTTCTCCGCCTTATCGATCTCCTGGCGAATACGCGGCATGGCATCCACCAGGCGGCCAATGCGGGTGCGTACCCAAAGCGACCGGATGGCCCCGGCTGCCAGGAAGCGGGCGCTGTCGGTTCCGGTGTTGGGGTCCCGCTCGGCAGTGATGGCTATGGTGTGCTCATCCGTTTGGCAGTCACACGGCTCGCCGTTTGCGGTGCAGAAGCCGTGGCCGAATTGGGTGATCTTGCAGGCGGTCCAATGACGCTCGGGGAGGCGAGCGATCAAACCAGCCACCACCGAGGTCTTGCCCACACTCCGCGAGTGCCCGCCTACCACCACAATCGCCATTAATCATCTCCGGCGGGCCGTTTTAGCCGGGCCAGCATTGCCAGTTCCTTGAGATATTGACGCACCGGTTTCGCCGGGGTTCCCCAAAAGACAATTCCCGGCCCCAGCAGCTTTTTCTTGGGCAGAATGCCCGCCTGGCCGCCAAGGATGACGTCGGGGCCAACCATGGCATGATCGCCCATCCCGACCTGTCCCCCCAGGATGGCGCCGTCCCCCACCGCACTCGAGCCTGAAATGCCTGTCTGCGCGGCAATGACCACGTTGCGTCCGATGTTGCAGTTGTGGCCGATATGAATCAGGTTGTCGAGCTTGGTCCCGCGGCAGATCCTCGTCTCCTCAAGGGCGCCGCGGTCAATCGTCGTGTTGGCTCCAATCTCCACATCGTCCTCAATAACCAACGTTCCCTGCTGGGGGAACTGGGTGTATTCCCCGTTGGTTCGATCGCGGACGTAGCCGAACCCGTCGGCTCCCAGCACCGCTCCGGCGTGGACCACCACCCGGTCGCCGAGCGTGGCTCCGGGGTAGATGACTACGCGAGGATAAATGTGGCAGTTGCTGCCGATGCGGACCCCGGCGCCGATCACGGCCCCGGCGGCGATAACCGTTCCTGCGCCAAGGCTGGCTCCCTCCTCAATCGAGGCGTGGGCGCCCACCGAGACCTGGCCACCCATCTGCACCCCAGACGCGATCACAGCAGTCGAGTGGACAGAGGGAGCCGGCTGCGGGGCACGCAGCAACCGGGCAGCCCGGGCAAACGCAAGGCGCGGCTGAGAAATGCGCAGAACCGGCTTATTTGCGGCGGCAGTCGGCATCTGCGGACCCACCAGAACCGCG
>DASRRN010000581.1:0-6141 GCA_035695685.1 Acidobacteriaceae bacterium
TACCGTAGAGATCGACCCCAAAACATTGGGCGAGCCGCATCCCCATCGGCCCGGCCAGGAAGAAGTTTGGGCCGCCATTGATGGCAACAGCCTCGTGCTCTTAGGCACCGAGCTGCGGGTGCAGAAGCCCGGGATGGCCTACATGCTACGGCCGGATGCAGTGACCGTCCACTCCAACATTAACGATGGCGATAAGCCGGTGAAGTTCTTGTACTTCGCCCGCTTTCCTCAGGGCGACAACTGGACTCACGCGGTTCCCGCCAAAAAATGAAAGGGAGCCGTACAGCGACCGTCCTTGCTTTATTGATGCCTGCAGAACTAATGTCCGAATCGGTCTGTTGCGAGCTAAATTCAGCAAACGCTTTGTATCAGGGCACGACTTCAGTCGGGCCGCTCAAAGCCATAAATGACGAGGGCTTTACAGGCTGCGGAAAAACCGAATTCTTTGAAGGGGACGGCCTTCAGGCCGTCCGTAAAACGTTGAAAACAGGTCCGGCTTTAGCCGCCGAGGGAACAGCTTTCGCTCCCTATTCGACCTTTTTCCGCAGCCTCTTTAGCCCCTGCGGCGCTATTTTCCTCTCAGTTCGGCTTAGGGCCGCGTTCCCCAGCCCAACCTGCCATGAGGACATTAGTTCTGTGGCTTTCAATAGCCCTCGCGCTCATCTTTTGTACCGGCCGTCCGGCAGTGGGTCAGGCAAAGGAATACTTTCTGTACTCCAGGACCTACGCCGGCTTCCAAATGGTGGACACGCCGGTCTGTCTTCAGTTCGCACTCGCCGGTCCGCGATAAGGAGATCAAGCTCGTGAGAAGCAACCGCCGCACTTTTTGCTTGCTCTTTGTTTTTGCTTTGACTGTTTCGGCTTGTCAGCTCGCCGTGGCCCAGGCCGGCGACTTTCTTATGTACTTTGGCACCTACACCGGCTTCAAGTTTGTAAGTCATAGCGCCACCATAGGCGTAGGAGAGAGCCATAGCAAAGGGATCTATGTGAGCCGGTTCCATGCCGCAACCGGGGAATTCAGCGAGCCGGAGTTGGCCGCTGAAATCGTGAACCCCTCTTTTTTGACGGTCCATCCCAATCATCGATTTCTGTATGCCGTATCGGAAGATCCTCTCTCCCTGGGACCGCCGCGTGACCACGCGTCCTATGTAACTGCCTTTGCCATCGATCCCGCCACCGGGAAGCTGCGCCTGCTCAACACCATCCCCACCGGTGGAACCAGCACCTGCCACCTCTCTATGGATAAGACAGGCAAGTTCGTGCTCCTGGCCAATTTCGGCAGCGGCAGCATTTCCATCGTCCGCGTAAATGACGATGGCTCTTTGGGACGGCAAACCGCCTTCGTGCAGCATCTGGGACACGGCAGTCCCGACGTGCCCGTCCAATCGGGGCCGCACCCCCATACCATCCTGGTTTCGCCCGACAACCGATACGTCATCGTCTCCGATCTCGGGCTCGATAAGGTGTTCATCTATCACTTCGACCAAAACACAGGAATGCTTTCCCCTCTTGATCCTCCGTTTGCGGCGGTCGAGCCCGGGGGCGGCCCACGTCGCTTTCTCTTCGATCCCACGGGCGCCGTTGGTTATCAGCTTAACGAGATGGGAAGTACCTTGATCACCTTTGCCTGGGACCCTGCGCAAGGGAGTCTGACCAGGCTCCAGGAAGTCTCGATCGCCCCGCCCGGCCTTAGAAATGCAGGCGCCGAGTTGCAGATAAGCGCCAACGGAAAGTATCTCTACGCATCGAATCGGCTTAGCCGCTTCAACGATAAAGATCACACCAAGATCGACCGCCTGCCGGGCACCATCAGTCTGTTTGCCATTGACCCGCAGAAACACACGCTTTCTGAAATACGGCAATTCCCATCGGGCGGAGTGATGCCACGCAATTTCGCCATCGATCCCACTGGGCAATACTTGTTCGCCTTGAATCAGGTATCCAATAACGTGGTCCAATTCAAAGTCGATTCGGCGACGGGCATGCTCTCCAGGACCGGCCGCGAAATCAAAGTCGACACGCCTGTCTGTCTGCAATTTGTACCAGTGGTATAACCTGATCCAGATCCCCAAGGAGGCTACAAACCCAGTGCAAACAGCCCGCTATTCGCTCTGCTTTATGTTGATTTGCGTGTTGACCCTGCTTGCCGGACGCACAGCCTCAGCACAAGACAAGGATTACTACGTCTACTTTGGGACCTATACCGGATTCCGTTTCGTGCGCCACAGCAAGACCCAGGGAGTGGGCGAGAGCCATAGCAAGGGAATCTACATGAGCCGGTTCAACGCTGCGACCGGTACTCTCAGCGAGCCGGAACTGGCGGCGGAAATCACCAATCCTTCCTTTATTACGATTTCTCCCGATCATCGCTTCCTCTATGCAGTCACCGAAGATCCGCTCTCAGTAGGGCCGCCGCTCGATCATGCCTCCTACGTGAGCTCGTTTGCCATCGATCCGGCCACTGGCAAGCTGCGTCTGTTGAATACCTTGCCGACGGGTGGAACCAGCACCTGCTTTATCTCGACCGATAAGACAGGCAAGTACGTGCTGATGG
This sequence comes from Acidobacteriaceae bacterium, assembly GCA_035695685.1. GTDB lineage: Bacteria > Acidobacteriota > Terriglobia > Terriglobales > Acidobacteriaceae > PALSA-350. The sequence continues at coordinate 2,555 of DASRRN010000581.1, forward strand.
CCAACTTCGGCAGTGGCAGCGTCTCCGTGATAAAGCTTAAAGAAGATGGCTCCCTGGGAGAGCTCACCTCCTTTATCCAGAATATTGGGCATAGCGTAAATCCTGCTATCCAGACCTCTCCGCATCCCCATTCCATTCTCGTCTCGCCAGACAATCGTTACGTCATCGTTTCCGACCTTGGGTTGGATAAGATATTCATCTTCCACTTTGATGAAAAGACCGGCGAGCTCTCTCCTCCCGACCCGCCCTTCGCGACGGTCAAGCCGGGCGGCGGACCGCGGCACTTTACCTTTAGTCCGTCGGGTAAATTTGCTTATCAGTTGAGCGAAATGAGCGGCATCGTCGATTCCTTTGCCTGGGATCCCACCGCCGGAACCCTGACCCACCTGCAGAGTTCCGAAACCATCCCCCATGGCTTTGCCGGTGAGAACCACAGCGCGGAGATCGCCATAAGCCCCGACGGGAAATACCTCTATGAGTCCAACCGGCGCAATACAGGCGACACCGGATGGGGTCCCGATACCATCGGCGTATTTGCCATCGATCCCGAGAAGGGAACTCTTACCCTGGTTGAGCAAGCGAAGTCCGGCGCAATCATGCCTCGTAATTTCGCCATCGATCCAACCGGTTCCTTTCTGTTGGTGGCTCACCAGTATTCGAACAACGTGATTGTGTTTAAGATTGATCGCGCCACCGGGCGCCTGACAAACACCGGGAATGAGATCAAGCTGGACGTGCCCGTCTGCATCCAGTTTGTTCCCATCCACTCTTAGGGCGTTTCGTACTATTTCGCTTGTTCCGCTTGGGGAACAGGCTTAACGTTTGGCTTCTGGAACTAATGTCCGGCTGCCGTCCATTTGCAGGCGGATTCACCGCGTGAACGAGGAACTCGGAGTCAATGATCTCGCCATCCGGAAAACGTCTCGGTTTGCTGGTATTGTCGGTTTTCGCCGTTGGGATCGCTTCCGGCGATGCGCAAATCGTTGCCAAGCCGTCGGTGAAGACGCCGGCTTCCGGCGGAAACAGTTTTCCCGGACCGAATGCCATCCGCTATGAGGATGGCCCCGGCCTGCAGGATACGCTCATCGACAGGTTCATGGGGGATTGGCACGATTCGATGCCGCGCCATGAACACGGGTCGCTGGTGCTGCGCGACATCCTTAGCCGCGGAAACAACCTCTCGCCGCCGCAACCAGGGGCTGTGCTGCAGGCCGCGAATTTCGTCGCCTACGGGCGTCTCCAGCCCAACGATATAACCACATCTGAGAAGCTCGAAGGCCAACAAGAGCTCTACTATATCGACGGCGGGGTGGGAGAGATCACTGGCAGCGGAAAGACAGCCGCGCTGCATAAAGACATTGCTGTCTTCGTACCCGAAGGGGTCGAGTTCTCGATGAAGAACACCGGCAACGAAGACCTTACTATGTATGTCGTCAATGAGCCTGTTCCTAAGGGCTTCATTCCCCGAAAAGACATGCTGGTTATGGACGAAAGTAAAGTTCCTCCAAGAACGCCGATGGAAGCCTCGCCCTATACACTCCCCGGCGCTTCCGGGCACTGGGCGCATATCGTCCGGGATCTTTTTTCCCGCGCAGATGGACTGGCGACGATTGGCGATTTCATTACCGTCACCATCAATCCCATGCAGATGGGCGAGCCGCATCCTCATCGTGCGGGGCAGGAAGAAATCTGGGTCGCCATGGATGGCACCAGCCTTGCTTTCCTCGGTACGCAGTTGCGGGTTCAGCCGCCAGGCATGGGCTACATGATCAGGCCGGATGAGACCATGACCCACTCCAATATTAATTCCGGCGACACCCCGGTTAAGTTCCTCTGGTTTGCCGGCTCTTCCCTCCCCAAATGAACTCGCTGGCCAAAAGGGCCTGTTGCAAAGCCGCACTCGCAGGCCTGTTCCTCATGGTTTTGTTGCCGGCCGGCTGCCGCAAGAGTTCGCAGCAGCCAATCGCCATCCGGCTCGCCGGCGATGAATGGTTCCTGAAGAGCCTTACCAAAACGGGGATGATCGCAGCCTACGAGCAGAAGACCGGCGTCCATGTGGAAGTATTGGATCGCAATGACCGCAAAATCATGGCGGATTTGGACCGCGGTGCAGCGGCAGGGGGTGCTGGTTATGACATCGTGGTGATGCGGCACAGGCTGCTCGGGGCGCTCATCCAGAAGCATCAAGTCCAACCCATCGATTCTCTGCTGACCGGCCCAGGTGTTCACGACCCGAGCTTTCAACCACAACAGCAACTCTTTCCCAACTGGTGGCGCGAGCTCAGTTGGTATGGAGACAAGATTTACGGCTATCCCTATACCGGGCTGACCGCATACCTGTGCTATCGCAAAGATCTTCTCGATGATCCTGAGAACAAGCGTAAGTTCAAGGCTCGTTATCACCGCGAGATTGCGGTTCCTTCCAATTGGAAAGAGTATGTGCAGCTAGCCGAGTTCTTCACTCGTCCCAGCGATCACTTCTATGGAACTTATATTTCCGGCAAGCAGGGTCTGGCGATGTGGTACGAGTGGCTCAACTTCATCTATTCATTCCGGGGAGATATTCTCGACACCCAGCACGGTTGGGAGTACGGCGACATTGTTGTCAATTCGCCGCAAAATGTCGCGGCTACCCAGCAGTATATGAGGATGATTGCGCTTAGTCCGCCTGACACTCTTAACTACGGTTGGAATGAAGCCCAGGCAGCGCTCCAACAGGGTCACGCATTCATGGGGCTCTTGTGGAGTGACCAGGCCTACCTCCTGGAAGACCCAGAGACCTCAAAGGTCGCGGGCAAGATAGGTTACAGCCTTATTCCCTCGAACACCGCGCAGCGATCCAGTCAACTGGAAGGCTTAACCTACCTCATCCCGACCGAGTCCCAGCACCCCAGGGAGGCCTATCGATTCCTCGAGTGGGCTATGTCTGACCAGGTCCAGACGCCGCAAACTCTCGACGGGAGCAATTCGATCAGAGAATCGGTATACGGGAATTCTAGGGTGAAGGGAATGCCCTACACGGCAGCCTTCCTGGCTAGTATTCCTATCGCCAGAGAAAAACCAACTATCCCCGAGTCGTCACAAATGACGGAGGCGGCGGAACGTCGTCTTTCTGAGATCGTGACCGGAAAGGAATCTCCGCGGAGCGGTCTGGACAAACTTGCGCTCGATCTCAAAAACATTCTGGGCAGCAAAGGGAAATTACGCTATCCAGTTCACGGCACATCATGAGTCAAGGTACATCGTTTACGGAGGAACAGTGAATATGAGATCCAGCTCGTTGAAAGTATGCTTCATGGCCGTCTGGCTGCTGCTGTGCGCGGCCCCGTTGGTTGCCGTCGCGCAAGATATGCCCGCCGGCGCCTGGGCCGGTACCTGGGTAGCGAATAGTGCAAAATCCAGGTTTCCCGGGCCCCCGCCCACGTTAGACCAGGTCATCATTCAGCCCGATGGGTCGGTGGCCGTCCACGTCGTGAGTGCGGATGGAAAGACGACCGATTGGTCATACAAACCGCAAGCTGGGAAAGCCGTACCGATCCAGGGAAGAGACAACACCACGGTAGAAGTCGTCAAAGTGAACGATTACC
>DASRRN010000582.1:0-5582 GCA_035695685.1 Acidobacteriaceae bacterium
ATCAGCTTCCGCACCGGTGGCCTCATCACCGGCTTCCTTGGCCTGGCCATGATGCCGTGGAAGTTGATGAGCACCTTTGGCACTTACATCTTCGGCTGGCTTGTCGGCTACTCTGGTCTGCTCGGCCCTGTGGCCGGCATCATGGTGGCGGACTACTTCCTGATCCGCGGCACGCATCTGGACGTTGCCTCGCTCTATCATCGTGGAGGTCCCTACGAATACTCCCGCGGATTGAATCCTCGTGCCGTTGCGGCGCTGGTAGTGGGCGTTTTTGTGGCGCTGATCGGGCTCGCTGTGCCGCCGGTTCGGTTTCTCTATGACTACGCCTGGTTCGTCGGCTTCTTTCTATCCGCGGCTATTTACTACGTACTTATGCGTCGGTATAAGCCGGTTGAAGTGCACGGGTAAGAGCTGGCAGGTTTCGCCCATCTTTTCGTCCCACGTGGCTTGGGGGAGCGTAGGCATCTCGGTGGGTCTCGACGGGCCACAGGTGTTCACGTCAGCACCAACTCTCCCCTTTGTCATCCCGCCTGCCCCGGCTTGCCGTGGGACCGGAGCGTACCCAGTGTGCGGGGTATCGCGTCGCCAAGGCCTGGAGGGCCGACCGCCAAACGTCAGCCCAGCCCGGAAGGGCTGGGTATCAATGATGATGATCCCGAGCGCCGTAGGTGCGGCACTCCTCTCATCCCAATACATGTTTGGGATCGTAAGATCAAATTTCTTCTGTCTTTGATGCTGTTAGACGGCGTAGACACAATTGTTGGAATAGGAATGGCTAATGTCGCGCAGGATAACGCGGATGGTGCCGCGCTTACGGCGCTCGGAATCATCATCATTGATACCCGGTCCTTCCGGGGCCGGGCTGACGTTTGGCCATCGGCCCTCCGGGCCTCGACGATGCGATACCCCGCACACTGGGTACGCTCCGGTCCCACGGCAAGCCGGGGCAGGCGGGATGACAAAGGGGAGAGTCGATACAAGAAAAGCTTCGCTAATGGGTGTCCAGATGCGCAGAAAACGACGCATAATAACTCTCGATCGCTGGGCCAATGCAACGCTCCTTATGAGGCCAGGAAGAATGCTGAAAACAGTTATTGTCTCTACGGTTGTTGCAATCACGGCAGCCTCTGCGTCGGCGCAGGATCGCTCCTACGGCCGTTCCATGGTGGTTACACCCTACGGCATCGTGGCCACCACTTATGTGCAGGCTTCGCAAGCCGGCGCACGCATCCTTGAGCAGGGTGGTTCCGCCATCGATGCCGGCATTGCGGCCAACGCTGTGCTGGGTGTCGACGAGCCTATGATGAACGGCATTGGTGGCGACCTGTTCGCCATCTACTGGGAAGCAAAGACGGGGAAATTATACGGACTGAACGCGAGTGGCTGGGCTCCGCAGGGACTTACCATCGATCACCTGGAAGCGAAGGGGATACACAGCATGCCCCAGGCGGGAATCGATTCGGTGACCGTGCCCGGCGCGGTCGACGGCTGGACCAAACTTCATGACCGGTTCGGCAAGCTCGCCTGGAGTGAGCTGTTTCAACCTGCCATCTTCTATGCCGGGCAGGGATACGCAGTGCCTGAAATGCTCCATGCCTACTGGGAAGACGCAGCGCCCGACCTGGCGCCGTATCCCGAGAGCCAGCGCGTATATCTGCCGGGCGGCAAAGCACCCGCCATCGGGCAGCTCTTCCGAAACCCAGATCTGGCACGCGCGCTCACCATGATTGCAGAACACGGAGAGGCTGCATTTTACAAAGGGGACATTGCCCAGGCCATACTCAAAACATCCTCCGAATTGGGCGGGACCATGACCGCCAACGACCTAAGCCAATACTCTGCGGAGTGGGTAGAACCCATCTCGACAAAATACCGTGATTGGACGGTGTATGAGCTGCCGCCCAATGGCGATGGCATGGCGGCGCTGGAAATGCTCAACATAATGGGGAACTTCAAACCCTCAGCCGATGGGCCGCTGAGCGCCGCCGAACTGCACACCAGGATCGAGGCCATGAAGCTGGCCTACGCAGACGTCAAGGCCTACGATGGAGATCCGCGGTTTGGATCCATCCCGGTAACCCAGCTGATCTCCAAGCCATTCGCCGCCAAGCGTGCCGCGCTTATCAATCCTGACAAAGCGAATTGTGAAGTAGCTCCAGGAGCTCTGGCCGGAAGCGACACCACATATCTTTCGGTAGTCGACCGCGAAGGGAATATCCTCTCCCTCATTCAAAGCAATTACGCAGCGTTTGGATCCGATGTCACGGTCAAGGGAATGGGATTCGTTCTTCAGGATCGCGGCGGACTCTTCTCCGTCGATCGCAAATCACCCGACGCGCTTGCCGGCCACAAGCGCCCGTTCCACACCATCATTCCCGCCTTCATGGAGCACGGAGACCAACACATTGGTTTCGGCATTATGGGTGGCATGAATCAGCCGCTTGCGCATGCACAGTTTGTTTCCAATGTGGTCGACTATCACATGAACATTCAAGCCGCGATGGAGGAAGCACGTTTCACGGTGAGGGGAAAACTTGGCTGCAACATCGTCATCGAGTCACGGGTGCCGCCCTCCTCACTCGAAAAGCTTGGCGCCATGGGTCACGTACTAGATGTGCGCAAGGAGTATTCGAGCGCGATGGGGCGCGGACAGGCCGTACTCCACGACAGCACGACAAACATCAACTATGGAGCCTCGGAGCCGCGAGCGGACGGCGCGGCTATCCCCGAAACACCGCGCTTTTCGGGCTCAGCTCCGAAGCAATAATTATCACCAGATGGTACAGCGATTGACAGGGGCCATCGGCTGGTTGGCCTTGCAGGCAAAAGCCCGCTGGAACTCCGGGAGGTTCCGCACCACTCCATTGGCCCGGAATTCTTCCGGGGAATGGGGATCGGTCTGTATGCGTAGCCGCAGATTTTCTGGACGGTTTTTCTGACACCAGTTCTGTCCAAAGGCCACGAAGAACTGTTGCTCAGGGTTTAATCCCCCATACTCCGCGCTTCCCTTCTTCTCCAGATCGACGCCGCTCTTCTGTGCACGGTCAAGATAGGCGAGAAAAGCCAGCTTCAGTCCACCAAGATCGGCAATGTTCTCCCCCAGGGTAAGTTTCCCGTTCACATGCAGATCGTCCACCCCAACAAAGCCGTCGTACTCTTTCACCACACAATCGGCGCGCCCGGTAAATTGCTTGCCGTCTGCCGGCGTCCACCAATCCTGAAGATTTCCCTTGCCGTCGAACTGTCGTCCCTCATCGTCAAAACCGTGCGTCAATTCATGACCGATGATGCCCCCTACTGCCCCATAGTTCGCCGCGTCATCCTGCCTGGTATCGAAAAACGGGGGCTGCAGAATGCCGGCGGGAAAGTTGATGTCGTTCATCTGCGGGTTGTAATAGGCATTTACCGTGGGCGGGCTCATACCCCATTCGCCGCGATCCACCGGTTTGCCGATCTTTGCGATCTCGCGCCGCTCTTCAAATGCAGCCGCCTGCAACGCGTTGCCGAGTGCATCGTCGTGGTTAACGGTCAACGTGGAGTAGTCACGCCATTTACCCGGATACCCGATCTTATTGGCAACCGCATGCAGCTTTTCTTCCGCGCGAGCCTTCGTCGTCGTACTCATCCAGTCAAGCTGTTCGATATCGCGATCCATCGCCGCTTCCACATCGCGAGTCAACTCCAGGGTCCGCTCTTTGTCCTTAGCACTAAACCGCTGCTCGACATAAACCTGGCCCAACGCTTCTCCTAATGCATCATCGGTGGCAGCGACACACCGCTTCCATCTTGGTTTCTGCTCGGGTTGGCCATCCAATGCTTTACCGTAGAAATCGAACGACTCCCGATCGAGCGCCTGGGGTAACGCGGTGGTCGGCAAGTGACGGATCAGGGCCCAACGCAGGTAGGTCTTCCAGGCATCGAGGCTGGTGCTCGCCAGCAGGCGATTGAGCCCATTAAAGTAGGTCGGCACGGTTACGTTCAGCGCTACCACCGGGGGCGTATGCGCCGCACGCAAAAAGCGAACGAAGCTGAAAGCCGGCGTGCTGCTGTCGAGTTTCGCCAGGTTCATCTTGTGATAGATACTCGCTGGATCGCGCCGCTCCACGTTGCTGAGGGAAAATCCGGCAAGCGCCGTCTCCAGCCTTAAAACCGTTTCCGCATCTTTCGCCGCTTGCGCTTGCGATTCGCCGAGCAGCGCGAAGGTGCGCGCGACATGCGCCTTGTACTGGCTACGCAGCTTGACAGACTTTTCGTCCTTGCGCTCGTAGTACCCCTTTTCCGGCAGGCCCAATTCCAGCTGGTCGAGAATGGCAATCTGTTGCGTAGCGTCTTTGTAATCCTGGTCGGATCCAAAAGAGAACAGAGTGTTTACCCCGACGCTGTCCATATAGGCGGTCAGTTCCGGTAATTCGTCCTTCGATTTGAGCCCGGCGATGCGCTCCAGGAGTGGTTGCAGCGGCTTGAGTCCCGCATTGTTCACCACTTCAACGTTCATGCAGGCAGCATAGTAGTCGCCGATTTTCTGTTCATTGGAAGAGCGTTCTGCACCACCTGCAGCCGCCTTCTCCAGGATCGCCTTCAACACCTCCTGGTTGCGGTCAATGATTTCGTTGGGCCGCCCGTACGACGATTCGTCTTTCGGAATCGAGTTCTGCTTCAACCACCCGCCGCACGAGTACTGGTAGAAGTTCTCGCACGGGTCGACGCTCTTATCCATCAGGTTCGGGTCGAGCGCCTTCAGCGTTTTTGTTGCCGGAACTTGCTCCTGCGGGGAGGCAGATAGTAACCCCGCAACAAACCATAAAAGCAACATTGAAACCGTAGGAAGTTTGCCCATAAAACCTCACTCACTCAACCGTATTAGCAAAACGAGCGCCTCACAAGCCTCCCGGGTGGTATTCCCGCTCGGTGTGACCTTTCAGTTGCTCAGGGTAAAAGTAAACCTCGCGCAGGTCTCCCGTGCTGTATCTCTCCACCTGATCTTTAAAGTGCGGCGACCCCGGATGCCCGCTTTCACCACCGGCAGTCACCGCTCTGGCATGCACCTTATCCCCAAACTCAACCACCGCAACAAAGCTGTTGCCGCCGGTGCCATACCACTTCCTGGTTCCTGTCGCGCGGCCTGTTTCGCTCGCCGTGTAGGGCCTGGCCGCAAATGACGCCAACGAACCCCAACCGGAATACGTGAACCCCACCGGCGTGCTTGGCTTGGCGTCGTCGAACCGCTGCACAATATCTCCTGTCAGGCGTTGAAAGCGGTTGATCTGGCCCCAAGGTGTTTGCCAGGTGCCGAAGTCTGCTGTCAACTTTTCAGATGCTGTGGCCAGGGCTTTCAAAGCCACATCCCCCGGTACTACCGGCGCGGAAAATTGTTCTTCATGTGCGGCGGTATGACCTACCTTAGCGATCTCCTGGCCCCAGAAGATGGCCAGCGACGTGGCCACCGAGTCCACACCCCACCGCAGGTCCCACTTTTGCAGAACAGCAATTTGACCGGCAAGTGCGGCCTTCATTGCAGAATCCGCCGGGAGTTTTGCCCACGCATCCAGCAGCGCGGGGAGTGGTTTGATAAACCAGGTCAG
>DASRRN010000583.1:0-5453 GCA_035695685.1 Acidobacteriaceae bacterium
CTGCTGATTCCGTCGGCAGGGCTGGCCGGCCAGCGGGCATTCCTGGCCCTCTTGAGGTTGTTGAACCGCGGATCATCGCGGGTTATTAAAATCGCCAAGTTCTATTCACTCCGACGGCTATAGACAAGCTTAAAACAAAAAGGGATGCGATTGCCCGCATCCCTGGAAGGTTCGTCTCGATTGGTTTAAAAGATGAACTTGCCGCTGATCTGACCAACACGAGCGGGTGCCGTGTTGGTGACCTGGCCGAACTGGCCGCTGTTCGCATTGCCCACCGTAGCGCTGGTGAGGAAGTTGGCGTGGTTGAAGACGTTGAAAAACTCGATGCGCAGGTTGAGTTGCGTTCTCTCGGTGAGCTTTGTGTCTTTCTCCACACCCGCGTCCGTGTTGATCGTTCCCGGCCCGTGAAAGAGGAACTGCTTGGCGCTCCCGGTCACGCCACAGACTTCGTAGCCGCAACTAAGATCGCTGGCAAAGGACGATGTATCGAAGAAAGTATGTGCCGGAGCATGCGGATTGAGCTTCTTGATGGGAGCTATCTGGTTGGGATAGTCAAGGCCGATGTTGGTCAGAGCAAAGTCGCCGCTGCTCGCCATGCCCACTGGCGTGCCAGTGTTGAAGCGGCTGATACCGGTAATTTGCCATCCCTGGCTATACCGGTGGGGGCCCACAAAGCGGGCAAACGGGAGATTCCAGTTGTAGCTGGCAACGAAGTTATGCCGCATGTCGAACGACGATTGACCATAGTTACTGCCCGGGGTACGAGGGTCATAGATGGCAGAGTAGGTATCGAGCGACTTGGCGTAAGTATACGAGAGCAGGTAGGTGACGTCGCGAGAGCGCCGTTCAGCCGAGACCTGCAACGAGTTGTAGTTAGAGTTGCCCGAATTCTGGTCGTAGCTCGCCTGGGCGAATGCGACAACCGGACCTCCGGAGGAGTTCTTGAAGTTCGGGCTGATGGTTTGGTTGTCAATCGCACCGACAAGGGTGCCGTAGGTGGTTTGGCCACCTTGTTGGTAGACGCCAGGTTCGCCGCCCGGCCCGCAACCGGCAAGCGACTGGCAGAGCGAGGCACTGCCATAGAGTATGTTTACGCCATGCTCCACGTGGTGTGCGAGGGTTCCCACGTAGGCCACGGTCAGGACAGTCGATTTGTCAAGCTGGCGCTGGAGGGAGAGGTTAAAGTGCTGGGCCCCCATGGTCTTGTTCTTGTTGTAATAGCCCGGCAAGTAAAGAGGCATGAGATTCCCGAACTGGAAGTTCGGAAAGGGCCCAGGGCCCGAAGGGAAGACAAAGGGGAAGTGCTGTCCCTGGGTAACTCCGTTTGCGCGGGTGATGTAGGGACTGCCGAACTCCGGCGGTTGCGATGATTGCCAGTAGAGGCCCCAGGGGGCATCCCCCAGGATCCCGAAATTACCCTGATCCGCGGCGCCCAGGTAGTAAATACCGTAGGCCGCACGAATGCTCGTTTTGCCGGCCGCGCCCCATAAGCCGCCGGAGGGCGCATAGGCGATACCAAAACGAGGTCCAAAGTTTCTATAACGGGTTGGGGAGATGGTGCTCGGAACGGTCGGATCCCCCGGAACGAGGTTGCCCAGGGGGGCGGCGGGAAATTTGACCGATGCCACACCTGGAACGGGTGTGGTCAAACGGCCATAGACATCGCTCCACGGCCGGGCGATGTCCCAACGGAGGCCGTAGTTAATGGTCAAGCTAGGAGCTGCTTTCCAGGAGTCCTGGGCAAAAAAACCTGCGTATCGAGACCGGTTATCCAGGAGTTGGATGGAGCATTGGACGAATTGGCCGGGAGCGCCGATAAAGTAATCGGAAACGTCCGAACCCGTTTCTTGCCCAGTAAAGTTGAAATATCCATTAGGTCCGCAGGTGTTGCGAGCATTCAGCTGGTAGTAGCGGAATTCCGCACCAAAGGTGATCGCATGATTGCCAACCGTCCTGCTCACCGTATCGCTTGCGGTGTAGGTGGTATCCGGCTGATAGAGATTCAACCAGTTGTTGCCGATGGTAAAGCTGTTGAAGAACAGGCTCGGCGCCGCCGATGGGTATCCTGGCGGCCCGGTATTGACAATACCGCCGGTGGCTGGATTCGTATTGTATCCGTATTGAGAGTAGGAAGAGATCGTCGAGCTTGAAGACGGCTGCGCGGTGTGCACGGCTGTACGGAAAAACGAGATGCGCGCAACATTGACCGTGCTCGTACCGATGGTTTTGGTGTTGCTGGCCATGAAGAGCTGGTTGCGCGACGGCACACTCACGGGAAAACCCGGGAGATTTTCCTGGCCGAAGTATTGCTGATTATAGATCGCGTTCATCGCGGTCGCATCGTCGTAGTGATAGTAGAAGGCCCAATCCCCAGTCCTGTGATTGACGAAGTCGATGCGCTCGGCCATGTTGGTGTCGACGATGGATCCCTTGTGGCTCGAGTCATCGTAGTTGAAGCCGTTGGACCCGTTCGCTTCGGGGATGAGCGGCAAGGTCAACTTAGAGACTGGGTCGATGTAGGCGGAGATGTTGTGGCCAGGCACTTGATGGCCGTTGCTGTCGGTAGTCATTACCGCCGTCCCGAGTTGGTTATACAGGGTGGGGGTGCAAGTCGGAGGTTGGCACACCCCTCCCGCGCCGTTGATGGTCCCGCCACCGCGACTCATCAGCGTTGCGGCCCAGGCGTCCCCCTGTACTGGGGTGTCCAGAATGCTATCCGAGAAGATGCCGTTGCGTTCGTCGTTGCTTAGAACCTGCACCACACCCGTGCTTTGACCCGCCACCTGGCGCGTTTGCTGAAAGTCGGTGAAAGTGAACAGCTTGTCCTTAAAGATTGGACCACCCAGAACGCCGCCGTACTGATGACGCTTCAACTCAGCCCTGGTGCTATCGAAGTAGTTAATCGCATCCAGCTTCTGGTTGCGGTAGAACTCGAAGAGCGTTCCGTGGAAGCTATTGGTTCCGGACTTGGTCACGGTATTCATGACCGAGCCGGTAAACTTGCCGTACTCCGCGCTGAAGCTGTTGGTGATGAGGCGAAACTCTGCCACCGAGTCAGCGTCTGGAATCAGGCCGGCGCCCATGTTCTTGGTTTCGCTCACATCCGCGCCGTTCACCAGGAAGGCGTTGGCAAACTCAGGCATACCGTCGGTGGAGACATTGCCTGCTCCGCTGTACAGGCCGGAAGCAGGCGAGCGATCATTGTAGCCGCTGTTCGTATTCGCGGGCGCGACGCCTGGCTGAAGCGAGAGCAGATCGAGGTACGAACGGCCGTTGAGGGGCATTGCCAAAATCTGCGAAGAGGTGATCGTGGTGCCCATCGACGTACTGGCCGTCTCAACCTGGAGACTGCTTGCTTCGACCGAGACGGTCTGGGTCACGTTGCCGACTTGAAGAACGAAATCAAAGTGCAGGGCGTCGTTGACGTTGAGATCGATGTTGTCAATGACTCCCTTCTGGAAACCCGCGTCCTCGGCGGTCAATTTGTACTTTCCGGGAGGCAAAGCAAGAATGCTGTAGTGGCCCGACGCGTCCGACGTCGCCGTACGCGTATACCCGGTGGAAGTCTGGGTGATCGTTAGGGTCGCGTTCGGAAGTACGGCGCCAGAGGTGTCACGGACGTAGCCGATAATGGAGCCGGTTACATCGGCCCGGAGTTGCACTGCGCCGAGCAGTATGATCAAACAAAGATAAAAGTACCGCCAACGACGACAATCCATAGTGACACGCCTCCCCCAAAATTGCTGCAATTCCGCTGTTTGTACGACAATACTGCTTTTTAATAGCCCCACAAGCGAAATAGTGCGAAACAGACCCGTGGCTTTAACGAGGATGTCCATGGGTATCCTATAGATACAGGGCCAATCGAGACTTTAGAGTTGCAAAGACAGAGCAGCGGCATCCCATATCTCGCGAAAAACAAGCGAGATATGGGGCACCCATCGATGCTGGTCAGGACAGAGTCTAGAGCAACACCGTCTCTTCACTCCTCTCGCTCCCCGGCGTAGCCCTCATTATGTGGATCGTCGGTTGCAGAAACACATCGCTACCGATGCGTTAAGGGTGTCGCAGTTTGGGACAGGTATTTCTTCTCGTGCTCCAGCAACCAAAGCTTGCGGTGCAAGCCGCCGCCATATCCGGTGAGTGATCCATTGGCTCCGATCACGCGGTGGCAGGGCACCACGATGCTGATCAGGTTAGCTCCATTTGCAAGACCAACCGCGCGCACGGCCGAGGTGACACCGAGCTTGCTTGCAAGGCTTCCATAGCTGGTCGTTTCACCCACAGGAATTGACCGCAGTGATTCCCAGACACGCCTTTGAAAAGGCGTCCCACCGGTCGCTACCGGAAGCGATCCAATCCTCTCCAGGTCGCCTGCGAAGTAGCCTTCCATGACAGACGCGAGAGCAAATGGGTCATGGGAACGTTCCATGGTGATCTGGGTCGACCGATATTGCCTCGACAGCAGCAAGCGCATTCGTTCTTCGTGGTCAGCCCAATCGATTGCGCGAAGGTTGCCGGTGTCATCGGCCAGCAGCAACAACTCGCCTAGGGGGGTGTTTATTTTGTCGAGGAACAGGTGGAGTTTGTTGTCCATGATCTTGTCCTTTTCTGCTGTCACTGTTGCCACAGCCGGGGTTCGGGGAGCTGCCCTCGGGTACGCTGGAGCCAGCCACCGCATTCCTTAGTATGCGTAGCCGGCGCAGTGAAAGTCTCGCGGGATTCGGACTTAGTCATCCAGTCAATATGACCTGAGTATGGATACCCTCGCCTCGGTGTTGTTCTTAGCGCTGCGATGGATTCTGTAGACACAGCGGTCCGGGCGCAATTGTGCACGACGTGCCCTGCGATATGGCGGCGGGCGATCTACCCTGTAGACGGCTCGGAAACGCATCGCCCGCAATTGAACCAGTTGAGAAAGAGGCGGGAATCGCCGCTTAGTGCAACCGTCAGTCGCTTTGCTCCAATAGCCCGGCATTGCGCAGGATGCGCCGCACCTTTTTGGGCGAGATCGACAGTCGATCGGCGACGCGGGAAACTTTTTTCCCTTCTCTCGCCCAGACTTTCGGTATGACGATTTCTGCAAACTCCTCGGCGACCTGCTGAAAACTCTTATCTCCGATCATCCCTTCTGACCAGGCACGAAGGGTTTCGTTAATACCGGAGGCGCGCAGGATATGCGACTTCAAGGTGATGAGCTCTTCCCAGAGATGATCCCGATCGTCGGAACGCAACAGCGCGGCCGCCCTGGATGCGCACTGCTTCGCCTCATCCCACTCTTGAAAGAAGTCGTTTGCGGCTGTCATCCCACGCACGATGTAAGCGCCCGCTAACAGGCGCCGGTTTTGCGTGTGCTTGGCCAACGTAACGGCTTCCTCAGCATAGCGCTGCGCGGCATTTGCGTAGACGGCGGTGTCTCCGTCCTCGCCTAGTTGTTCATCCACTCGCGCATT
>DASRRN010000584.1:0-1810 GCA_035695685.1 Acidobacteriaceae bacterium
ACAGGCTGCGGAAAAAGGTCGAACAGGGGGCGAAACCCGTCCCCTCAGCGGCTAAAGCCGAACAGATTTTCAATCACTTACGGACGGCCTGAAGGCCGTCCCCTTCAAAGAATTCGGTTTTTCCGCAGCCTGTGAAGCCCAATTCTCTTTCCTTCCTTTACGGCACGACTAAAGTCGTGCCCTGATACAAAGCAAAACCCAAAACCGAAGCTCGATCGATCATGGAGAGAAACTCCGCAATCCTGGAAAGCACCTCGTTATGCATGGATAACCCCCGTCGGGCGCATGGCAAATCCGCAACTCCGGCCCGCCGCCGTACTTGCTATCAATGGTCTTACTGCGCTATCCCGCTTCAGCGTCAGATCGAAGATCGATGGTGGGATCGATGGTGGGCGTGATGGGCGTCATCGCTACAATTCCGGTACCGGAGCGCGGAAGCTCCCGCAAAAAGGTAATGCCAACTGCCAACACGTCACATTGACTGTTTTATTTACAACCCGGATAATCACCATATTCGGCCAGCTCTAAGCCACTTTGGGGGTTCCCTTGAAATCTGCCTATGTAAACGGTATTCGCAAATTGTCCGAATTAAAGCGAGGCCAGATTGTCCGCCTGGCCGGGTCCGGCGCTGCCGTGGTCGAAGAAATCTGGACTCTGGGAGGCGAGTGCTTCGGTCGCTTCCGATGTCAGGACGGTTTAGTGGTTTCCCTCAGCGAGGCTGAAGAAGCCCTGATTGGAACACTGACGAAGCTGAGTGTGGCCCCATCGTCCTAGAAAATGAGTCCTGGAACAGGCCGATTTGATAGGGAGCAGGCGCCAGTTGGCAACCGCTAGCATCCTCCGGTATACAGCTACAGGGGGAAGTCATGTCGAAATTGCAATATCAATCGGGGTTTGCCAACGAGTTTGCGACTGAAGCGGTTGCAGGTGCTTTGCCCAAAGGCCAGAATGCTCCCCAGAAGTCGACGCTCGGACTCTATACCGAGCAGTTCAGCGGCAGCCCTTTTACTGCCCCTCGGGCCACCAACCGCCGCGCCTGGCTCTATCGCATCCGCCCTTCCGTAACCCACATGCCGTTTGTCGAGCTGCCTGACAACAGCATGCGCAGCGGGCCCTTCGACGAGGTTTCTGCTACGCCGAACCAGCTGCGCTGGGATCCTCTGCCCATTCCCTCCACCCCTTGCGACTTTCTCGACGGCATCACCACCATCGCCGGCAACGGCGGTCCAGCCGGGCAAACGGGGTGTGCGGTACACATCTATGCGGCAAACGAAAGCATGGCCGGCCGCTTTTTTGCGAATGCTGATGGAGAGATGCTGGTGCTGCCCCAACTGGGTAAGCTGCGGTTCTTCACCGAGCTGGGCATTCTGGACGTGGCGCCGGGCGAACTCTGCGTGCTTCCCCGGGGGCTCAAGATGCGGGTTGAGCTACTCGAACAGTCCGCCCGCGGCTATATCTGCGAGAACTACGGCCTCCCCTTCCGCTTGCCTGACCTGGGCCCGATCGGCGCTAACGGGCTGGCGAACCCGCGAGATTTTCTTTCGCCCGTGGCTGCATTTGAAGACGTGGATGGCAAGTTTCATACCTTGTGCAAGTTCCAGGGTAAGCTGTGGTCCGCCGGCATCGATCACTCGCCACTGGACGTGGTCGGTTGGCACGGCAACTACGCGCCTTACAAGTACGACATGGCCAACTTCAACTGCATCAACAGTGTCAGCTTCGATCATCCGGATCCCTCGATCTTTACCGTGCTCACTGCGCCCACACCTGTACCGGGCACGGCTAATGTCGACTTTGTCATCTTTCCGCC
>DASRRN010000585.1:0-6601 GCA_035695685.1 Acidobacteriaceae bacterium
GCGGAGTATCTTGCGTGGTCAACAGTTCATGGGCTGGCACTTCTGGCGCTCGAAGGACCATTGCATAAGATGCCGCAAGAGATGGTGCTTTCGCTGGGCGAGCGGCTGGTGGTCATGGTAGAACGCGGTTTGGCTACCTGACGTCGCAGGTCCAATGGTCGCCTGCCCCGAGATGACCCGAGGCAGCATTACCGGACAGGTCAAGGCCCTTTCCATGATCGTGGCCATGCAAAACCTCATCCCCGAGCGTCTCGCCGGCGACCGTCTCTCGGTCTCTTTAGAGAAGAAATCCCCCCCTGCGCCCACCCTGCAAATCGACGCCGCCGCATGCCTGCCCCGGCCTGCCGTGGGGCGTGCCGGGCAGCAGGTCACAACCTCCGACCCGCAGCCAGGCCCTGCCCAGCAAAAAGATGAGCCCACCGTCCCCGAGCCCAAGCTCGCTCCCGGCCGGGTGCTAGATCCGCCTCCAGACCCAGGCCCCGCTAGTCCACCTTCGCGACCCGGCGTACCCCTGCGCCAGCCCCTGAACGTTACGTTCCCCTGTTTACTTCTGTTCCAGACCTGGGAGTTCCTTTCTCTATAAAGAACCCCTTTGTCCAGCCCCGGTGAGCTGCCAATCCCAAAAAGGACCCAAAAATATCTAATTTTATAAATAACGGAACAGGCTACCGAAAAACTCTCTCCAGGAATGGCACGGCTTCAGCGTTAATTCGCTGAATGGGTCTGCTCGCCGTTCGGCAAATCGCCGTACCGCTCGGCCGGAAAGATGAAGGTGGGCAGGTTGCGCATCGGGAAATTGCGATCGCCACTCCAATAAGCAACCGCGGGCCGTTGACTCAGCGGAACAACGCGGCCTTCGCCGCCGGCTGTATGGCTCTTCGGATCCCGAGAAGCGCGCCGAGATCGAAGAATCTTTTCGCCACGTGATGGGTGGACCCCGTTGGAACTCCCCAATGTTCACCTCTTGCGTGGGGAAAACTCAAGGAGTACCGTTTTCGCACTGCCTGTACAAGCCTCCAGGCTTAAACGGCGGGAAAGGCAGGAAAGTATTCTGATGAATAAGGTACTGTGTTGCCTTGCGCAGATTGGTGTCCTCGTCGCGGGGCTCGTGTGGGGTGCGCAGGCCTTTGCTCAGGAACCGGGCTTCCCTCCGGAAACCTCAGCGCCACCCCCAAAACAAGGGCCGAGTGGCCTTCATCACGGCATTATGGATCCGGATGAGCAATTGGCGAGGATGACCACCCGCTATAGCCTCACCGCCGAACAGCAAGATCAAGTAAAGCCCATTCTGATATCGCAGCAACGCCAAATACAAGGGTTGCGCGAGGACACGGCGCTATCGCGCGAAGACCGGATGACAAAGATGCGGACCATTCGCAGCGACTCCAATGCAAAGATCAAGGCGGTTTTGAACGATGAGCAGAAAAAGCAGTTTGAGCAAGACGAACTGCGTATGCAGCACCAGGGTCAAGGTGCCGGTTCTGAGGGTGGAACGCCACCACGGTAGCCGAATAGGCAGCGCGTTGTTCCTCGACGGCCCCAGACGATCCACGGGGTCCACCGATGCCGCAGAGGGTGCAGTGCGTGGCAAAGCTCACGAAATGCGGGCAGCTGCGGGCGGCCTTCACCGCTCAACGTTAAACTCCTCGCCATCGCGCTAGTCGATTCTCCACTTCCCGGAGCAACCCCGTAGGAAGCAGCATTGTGCTCAACTGGAGGATCGGCATTCGTCCTCCAATGACCTCAAAAATGCGGTCTTTTTCTTGTTCGCTTAGCGATGCGGACAATATTACGAGATCAAACGTGTCGCGACGAAGTAAGTCTTCCGCTTCAATCAAGCTGATAGCTTGAGCCTCGTATCCAAACTCGGTCAGGACCTCGCACCGAATCCTAAGAAGGTTAATCTCCCTGCCGACGCACAAGAGCCTTGCTGGTTTTATTGTCATACCCCCGTGCTCTTTTCCAAGCTGGGGGAGAGGATGGCTAAGGGGGAACCTAGTAATCTTGTATCAAAGCTGGTACTGAAGTTCGGCGACAAATCTGTCGCCAAGTGGTGCCTTAAGGGGTAGCTTAGCGGCCAAAAGATTCCGACAAAGTCGCATATTGGTAACCTAAACGATTACTCAAACCCGGCACCAGCGCTGAGTCCACAGTGATCGCTTGGTGATACATCAAGGCGGCGGGCTTAATGTAAGTGCTCACTCAACAGCTTCTTACCGGCCATCTCGTCGAAGACGTGGCCACGCCGCGAGGTCGGTACGACGTTCCCGCGCTGCTGCAATGGTAGCCTTTGCCGGTGTGGTCCCAAGGTTTACGGAGGAGGTTGTCAGAATCTGACTCGGCGCTCCCGAGCAGCTGCCGGCATTGTTCACATCTTCCTGCCCGCCTGATACGGCTCCAGCGGAACTTAAACTGAAGGCGCCTACCGTCGCGGTGGGCGAGGCCCCGTTTGCTGTCGTACCAGACACAGCAAACGCGTAGGAGCCCGCAAGCTGACTCTGCGTGACCGCGCTCTGCAGGTCAATGGTGCCGCTGCCGGTTCCGTTGCTATCAAATTCAACCACCAGCCCATGCGAACTGGAGATCAGAACGAAATCCAGCGTAATCGTGATGGCTCCGGCATGGGTGGTGGTATCAAATTTAATTTGTCCTCGGCCGTCTGTGCCGACGGTATAGGAGCCCCCGGTTATCGGCTGAGCCGCCGGCGAGGATACACCGAGGCTTCCCCCGATAAGGTCGACGGTGCCTCCCGTAATGCCTCCGCTGCCGTTGGACGTAAGGCTACCGACCATCGTCAAAAGCGGCGAACCGTTGCTCAAGTTTAATCCGGTCGACGAAAAGACATACGTGCCGTTCAGACTGCTGACGCCGAAGATGCTGCTGGAAGGGTTGGTCGGAGGAGCCGAACTGCCGCCGCCCCCGCAGGCAACAAGGAATGTGAGCAAAAAGGCTGTGAGCAGAACAAACATATCGCGTGCAAAGTCTGTGCAGGCTGCCAACGAATTAGTAACGCTCGTGATGACGCCGCTCAAGAACGACACGACGCACCTTGGTTAAAGGGAGGTGCGCTCGACGTTGGAGCTGCCACGAAGAGTGAAAACGAAATGCCGGCCATTGTTAACTGCGCCGGATTTTACTCCGCATACGATATTGGTGACCATCGTTAACAAGTGAGTGACATAAGATGAGTGACCTAGATGTCGCCCATCTGTTTTAGGGATGCCGGCACGGGAGGCGGATTTTGGGGGCCGGGAGGATGCTGGACGGCGACGCTGGCTCCCCGCCAACCTAAACCAGTACTCGATCTAGCAGTTGGCTCACCGCCCGGTTGCTTTCGATGAACGCGTTGCGATGATCCATGGCTCCGGAGAGATCCGAGTTCGAGAAAGCAATTCTTCCAAACGGCCCATCGCGGAGGGCCTGACGAGGAGCGGGATTTCCGTTTAGACCAAAGAAAAAACCCGGCTGAGGATTAATAAACGCATGTCCCCACCGATTGAGAACGATTCCCGCGATGTCCCGCTTGGCGTCGAAACCCGAAGCCGCGAACATCTCCATCATCTGCTCGCGTATCTGCTTTTCGTATTCCATGAAAGAGGTCGAGAGCAGTTCCGCACGGCCCAATTTACCCTGGTCGGCCAACGGAAGCCCCGGTTTTGCAAAGTCCACCTCGAAGTTAAGCACCGTGGGAAGATCGGGGCCAACGACGGGCGTATCCACACCAAACTTCGCACACGTACGTACATTGACAGAGCGGCCGAAGCCCTCGAACCAACCTCCACCGGCGAGGCCAAGATCATAGAGGAACCGCCAGTTGCGAAGCGCCACGTTGGCCAGGAGGTAGGGCGAATAATAAAGCTGTGCATACGCGTTACGCCGCGTTTCGTCCAGGTCTCGCACCACGTGTTTGGTCATCCATCCCCCGCCGGCCATAACTACCGTCCTGGCCTTGATCCGTTGCGGGCGACCATCCTTTGCATAAATGATCGAAACAAACTCCGACTTTCCTGGCTCTCCAATATGCTCGACCCGCACAGCCGTGGAGTTGAGCCGCAACCGGACACGCTGCCCTGGCAGATCCAAGGCGCCGAAGTTGATTGGGTTCTTCCAAACCGCCTCCATGCTCCGAGGACCGTCGAAGGCTGCAGGGATGAGCGTTTTCACCATCAGACGCACCATGCCCGAGTTTCCACCTGGAAACATCTGGATGCCCGTCTCCATACTGTTATCGACGGTCGGGACGGTTTTGTCCCATTCGTAAATAAGAAAGGCCGACAGCACATCAGGGCCAAGACCGAATCCACCCGCATCTTCACTTGTGCCCAGGCGTATGGTCTCCCGGCTCACGCCATAGGTGCGTACCAGGTAATCTTCGATGGTCATGCTGTCCAGCTGACGGGAGACCGCGTCGCCGGGATAGTCGTAGACCAAGGGTGGTACGACATGCCGATCATGTTGCAAGGCCAGCATCTCCTGGCGGGTCTTTTCCGGGAATGGCGTGCCCTCCAGATTTTTTCCCCAGGGATCCTTCACCCAAATTCCCGGGCGATGACCGAACTTTGCGCCAAAGAAGAAGCCATACGCAGATTTGCCGTCGATCGAGCCTGCGCCGTATGGGCTCCTGGGTAAGGAGATCTTCGGAGAAGGCCCCTGCCACTCCTGGTACGACTTGAAGGCGTTCCAGTCCAAACCCATCGCTTCGTAGACGCTGCTTAAGAAACTATTAGGGTAAGGAGGCTGGAAGTGCACGGATCCTTGGGGGCCATAGAGACGATGCCCATCGACCTCGAACTCGTTGCGCTTGGCCACACCGCCGAAGATGGCCGCGTTGTCGAGCACGATACAGTTGCGACTGGCTCCTGTTCGTTGATGGAAAAGTAAGGCCGCAGATAACCCGGAAAGACCTCCTCCGACGACGGCGCAATCGTAGATCTCACCGGTATCCGTGACTTGAGAAGGGATTTGGTCATACGCCCCGTCGCGAACCGCGTGCGCATTGTGCACAACCTGCTCGCTGTTGCCGGCGGAGAGTTTGTAATCGCCCTCGCCGGTGTACCCGGTCCAGGCGGAGGTAGCTGCTCCGTTTCCTTGAGCCAGAAGTTCGAGGGGAGAAGAGGTCACTGCCAGACCGGTTGAGGCAACCAGCGCCCCTTCAAGAAAGTCACGACGGGAAATCGGCTGATTGAGACCGAGAACCTTGTCGAGGTGTGGGCAGCGTTTTGACATTTGAGTTTCCCTTCTTGGAGTGGCCCGCTTACTCAGCCGTGAATCGACAAGACAGTTGGGGAATTCCCGGAGCCGTTGGAATACAACACGAGGCCCGTGAGCTTCCCGCTCGAACCTGCCGCGCGGACGGCCTGAAGGCCTCAGCGCCATTGGCGGCTGCATACTTTCCTGCGCGCCACGCCTCCCGCATTGAGCCGCTGCAAGCGTTGCGAACAGAATGAAGCTGGCTCCCCTTTGGCATCCCGACCGAAGCGTAGCGAAGCGGAGGGATCTGCAGTAGGCCCGGGAGCCCTACGGGATCTTTCGGAATATATCGTTTTCTTGCGAAACGGCAGGACAGTGACTGAACGTTAGCCGCTTTGGTCGCGCCATGTCAAGGCACTGCACGGGCCGTTCCTGACCGAGAAGGAAACCCCGTTTTCAAGGAATAGCTTGGAGAAGCCGACTTCCCGTTGCTAGTGCAGCAGCACCCGGATGATGATTGGCGGATAATCCCCATGGGGACTCTTTATGTCATTCATGCCCGCCATGCGCGCGTCGCTTGCCGAACGATTTATTTTCAACTTCCGTTTACCCGCAAAGGCGCTCGCCCGCTACCTGCCGGTTTCCTGGCTAGCTCCCCAAGAGGTACGAGGCTACGGCGTTGCCTCGTTTTGCATTCTCGATTTACGCGGCATCACCGTTGCCCCGCTGACCACGCAGATCGGTCTTACCAGTATCAGTTGTGCTCCGCGTTACGCCGTGCTTGACCTATCGCGTGAGCAGGCGACTCCAGCTGTCTTTGTCAGCGAGCGGCAGACCAACTCTGCCTTTGGCGCTTGGTTTACCTCAATGGGATTCTCGGCTCCTCATCCCCAAGTCCAGGCTGCTATCAGTTATCAGGACGACCGAACTCTGTTGCGCGTCGAAAGCCTGGACGACGGATTGCTCTTTGCCGCGACCGTCCGCCCCTCCGCAGAAGCGAAATCAATGTTGTTCTCCTCGCCACAGGAGTTTGCTTATTTCATCGCGCAGGGCGTCAGCAGCTACGGGCTTTCCCGGCATGGTTCACGTCTGACAAAGGTAGATTTGCGGAAGGAGGACGCGGCATATACGCCACTGGAGGTCTCAAACCTCGGCGGCGCATTTGCGGATGATTGGCAGGGTCACGGCGGTGTGTTGGATAGCGCGTTTCTTACACGAGGAGGCCGTTACGAGTGGACCTATCATGGCCTGACTGATGAATGCGTGGAAGCTAGAACCCTGCCCTAGCAGTCGCCCCAGTCCAGCAAGCGTTTGAGGGTTACAATCAAGCGCCTTCCGATACCCTCGAATGCACTTCAGTCCTGCTAAATGCGCATCTGTTTACCTAACCTGCTTGCGGTTTGATCCTTCC
>DASRRN010000586.1:0-3754 GCA_035695685.1 Acidobacteriaceae bacterium
CTATGCCCGCATCCTGCGGCCCGGCTACGCCAGCACACTGCCGCAACTGCCCGCTCCCAACCCAGCACTCCGCCGCTGCTTCGACCAACTCGATCAGGAAGTCAAAGCCTGGATCGAAAAAGCAAAGCTCGCCGCCTGAAAACTTGACTCATCTACAATAAGTTCTTCACTTCAAGACCACTAGCGTTTGCGCAAACTCGGGCGGTTTTCTGTAACCGAGACTGTTATGTGGCCGTTGTTCGTTGCAGGTGTCATGTCCCCCGATTTGCGTGGCTGGTTGGATTTGCCTCAGAATGTGCTGTTCCAATAGGCGTGCTGTCCGAGGTAGAGGTCGTCGGCAACGTTCTTCAATATGGCGCGGCGCACCTCCAAAACGTTCATCTCTCCCTGCGTTTTGTAGAGCACCTCGCCTTTGGTCCCGATCAGAACCGTGTACGGAGCACCGCCCTCCCACCCCGTGCCAAGGGCTTTTACCGCATCGGCCGCATCGTCGCTGTTAAAGAGATAGTTTTTGTTGAACGCGTGCTGCTTCTGAAGAAATGCGGAGACCAGTGGCTTCTCGTCAGGATTGTTGATGCTTAACGTCACGATATTCAATGGCCGGTTTGCATACATGCGGACCATTGTTTGCAGATCCGGGAATTCTTTGACACATGGCCCGCACCAGGTGGCCCACACGTTCACGAGCAAGAGCTTGTCTGTACCGGCATTCTGGCGCAATTTTGTGAGCTGATCGGCAGAGATCAAATCGAGGGTTACCGGCCTCTCGTTGAAATGCACATTCTCATTTTCGACGTTGGCCGCTTTGTAGGCCCACTTGGTGGAGCAGCCAACCGCGGGCGTATCGGTGACGGCAACCGTCCTTCCAGCAAGCAGAGCATCGATGGCATCTCTGGCCTCGTGTTTCTTCACCAGCTCCTCACGTTGGTTGCTGTCGATCCGTCCCTCGTAACGCAGAATGCGCTGCTGGTCAAAGATGAACGCGTGGGGAGTTGCCGTTGGTCCGTATTTCAGCGCGACCGCCTGCGTGGCGCCGTCATACAAGTAGGGATAGGGGAAGTTCCGGTAGGCAGCGCGGGCCTTCATATCCGCAAAAGAATCGCCTACATCGGTGTATCCGTATTCGCTGAGCTCCTCTGCTTTCGGATCATTGCCCATGATCACAACCACGGCGACTCCCCGATCCTTATAGTCTGTGTATAACTGCTTGATTCGCTTTTCGTACATCTGTGCGACCGGGCAGTGATTACAACTGAAGACAACAACGAGCACCTTGCTCGAGGCATAGTCACTGAGGCTGTGCGATTTTCCGTCGACTCCCGGCAGGTTAAAATCCGGCGCATGCGAGCCGATTTTCAGGATGGGAGGGACATCGCTACCCGTATGCGGAACGTCATCCTGCGCCTTTCCGGCAGGGCATAAAAGAATGGCCAAGCCCAGAGCGATCACTGACAGCCAAACATGTGAGCTAAGCCTGTGCCGCCTGGCTGGTGTGGATGCAAAGTAATCGAAGTACACGGAGTCTCCTTTCGAGAACCTGCAATTTCAAAAGATTATCAGAGTCCGGGGCTGGCACAGCGCAGCCTCTGCAGGCGCTTGCTTTCATCCCAGTCCACGGTGTTGGGCAGGTCGTCGTGGCTTTTGTGGTGGGATTCTGTTCAGGTTCGGATTTCCTTTTCATCCCGGGTGGGCCTATCCTGCTGGAGACGCTCTCCGCGGGTGATTGGGCGGCTTCGGCGATCACGCAGAACGACATAGAACCTGAGGCCATGCCGCGAGACGCTCGCTATTCCGCAGACAGCGCTACCCTGGGGGCCGGTGCACGCTCTAAATCCGGCCGCTGGACGATCGTATGGCTGTTGTTTGCAGCCTCTCTCATTAATTACCTTGACCGATCCAGCATTTCACTGGCCCTGCCGTTGCTGTCCAGGGATCTAGGCCTGGGCCCGGAGAGCAAGGGTCTATTGCTTTCGGCGTTCTTCTGGACATACGCCCTCATGCAGATCCCGGTCGGCTGGGCCGCCGACCGTGTCAACCTGCGGTGGCTCTACTTTGGAGCGTTTGCGCTGTGGTCCCTGGGCCAGGGTCTGACGGGTTTCGCTGGAAGCCTGGGCGTGCTGATTTTGTTTCGCCTGTTGCTCGGCATAGGTGAGTCAATCTATCTGCCCGGCGGCACGAAGATCGTCAGTCTGTTATTCGGGTCCACAGAGCGTGGCCTCCCGTGCGGTCTATTTGATTTTGGCACGCGCATGGGGTTGGTTCTGGGTGGCCTGATCATCCCCTGGCTGCTGGTCCGGCTGGGTTGGCGTCTTACCTTTCAATTCATCGGGTTCGCCGGGCTTTTGTGGGTTCTCCCCTGGCTGTGGGCTACCAAAGGCCGGCTCGACCAGCGTCCCCGGCCTTCTACGCCAACGCGCAACCAGCGACAGCATCTGCGGTGGCTGCTGACGAATCGCAACCTTATCGGTATCTGCCTCGGTTTCTTTTGCTTCGATTACTACTGGTATCTCTTTGTCACCTGGCTCCCGGACTACCTGGTGACCGTGCGGCACTTCACCATCCTCCGCGCCGGCTTTTTCTCCTCACTTCCTTATTTCGTATTTGGAGCCAGCGAACCTTTGGGTGGCTGGATCGCCGATCGGTTGACCGCGTTCGGTTGGGACGAAACCCGAACCCGCAAGGGAATCGTAACCGTGGCCTTCCTTTGTGGTTTACTGCTCATTCCCGCGTCCCGGGTTCATAATGCCAACACTGCGGTGGCGCTGATCGCTGGAGCTTCGATGGTTGGCCTGGCCACCGGTAATTTATTGGTAATTCTGCAGTGCTGCGCACCCCTCGAGGACGTGGGTTTGTGGACCGGTTTTGAGAACTTCGCCGGCAACCTGGCCGGTGTCCTGGCGCCGCTGCTTACCGGGCTGCTCATTAGCCGGACAGGTTCCTATGCCCCCGGCTTCGCGCTGGCCGCGATCGTGTTGGTCGCCGGCATTTTCTGCTACTGGTTTATCGTGGGAGACCTGCGCTCAAATCAGTCTGAGTTGCAGCCTTAGGCTGTGGTCGAGAGAACTTGTCGAAGCTGCAGACGTAAACCCAGACTGCTCTCATGCTCACCTAAGCGCCCTTTGAAGAGAGGTCGCTTCTCGTTCCAGCGGGTGAAGAAGGGTCTGGCGAACCGGAGGCCCTATATGATAGGTTACATGTAACTCCAGAGGGCGGAAATGAGTTCAACGTCCAAGCCAAAGTCTTCACGCGTGAAGGTGCAGGAACATCGGGAGCGCCTGCGCAAGCAGGGCCTCCGGCCCATACAGATTTGGGTTCCAGATGTGCGTTCCCGAGCCTTTCGATCGGAAGCGCATCGCCAGTCGGTTCTAGTGTCATGCAGCTCGCATGCACATGATGATCAGGCCTTCATCAATGCCATTTCGAATTGGGACGACGAATGAGGCGGGGTGACATCTGGACGGTCTCGGGCGGCAAGGGCTATGCAGGTAAGCCGCGCCCGGTTACCGTCTTGCAGGATGATCGCTTCGACGGTACCAACTCCATCACCGTTTGCGCCTTCACCACCGATGAGACCGACGCACCTCTATTTCGCCTTGCCGTAGAACCAAACGAGCAAAACGGGTTGCGCGCGACCTGCCGCCTGATGGTAGATAAGATCACGACGGTTCCAAAATCAAAGGTGGGCGCACGCGTTGGGCGATTAGACGATGAGGACATCCTGCGCCTGAATCAAGCCATCATCGTCTTCCTTGGG
>DASRRN010000587.1:0-4401 GCA_035695685.1 Acidobacteriaceae bacterium
TCCGAACGGCATAGGCAAGATAAGCATCCTCGGGGTCCTTCGACTCCGCGCCATCAAGCGCGGTGTCCCGCGATAAATCTGTGAAGCGCTCCGCTCAGGATGACGATTTTGTGGGAGTTTTGAAGAAAAACATTCCAAACACGTTAGCTCTTATGGACTAGCGTCCTGGGCTAAGTTCAGCCGTCCCTTCGGGACTAAATTCTAAATCCCGAGTTCTCACACACCCTCTGAAGCCCGTACCCTTCACGGAAAGAAGACATAGCCCGGGCCTAAAGGCCGAATGATTTTGCCAGGTTAGTGTACCGGCTGAAGCCCATGCAAACGCACCAGGCGGCATGCGACGGTTTGCGCACCGTTGTGCCTGTTCTCACTGCTTTCGATTCCGAACGGGGGCCTCGAACGCGCTCCTGCGAGGTCGCCGCCGATAGCACTGCCTGAGTTGGGTCGATCCTTTCAGATCCCGTGTTCATCTCACGAATCGTTTCGGTGGCCAATATCTTGATCAATTCATGCCGCATGGCATCCGTGGGCTTTATCATCGCTTGAACCAATTCCACGGTGAGCAGGGTAATTGAACTTCCAAGCCTTTTCAGGAGAGATGGGAATGAAGAACCTAACGTGGGTTATTTTGCTATTGGGAATCCAGTGCTTATGCCCTGGATCATCGAGAGCATGGGCGCAAAGCGGGATTACTCAGCAAAACGGGCGCCAGGTGACGTGCGCGTCCGATGACGGGAAACGACATCTGTGCCGGGTGGATACCAGCCGCGGGGTACAGATGACTAACCAGCGCAGCGGTTCGCCCTGTATCCAGGGGCAGACCTGGGGTTATAGCCGCTCTGGGATTTGGGTTGACCGCGGTTGCCGAGCCGACTTTTACCTGGGAACTGGGTATAGACCGGGCGGGCCTGGACCTGGTGGACCTGGCTATGGCACGACCATCACCTGCTCGTCGAATAATGGCAAGCGCAATTACTGCGCGGCAAACACCAGCCGGGGGGTGCAGCTCACGAAGCAGCGGAGCGGTTCGCCCTGCATCCAAGGGCAAACCTGGGGCTACGACGGACGTGGCATTTGGGTGGACCGCGGCTGCCGGGCCGACTTTGTCACTCGGCGTTAAACGACTTCGGGGCAGCGGCCTGGTTAGACGCCGCTGCCCCGAAGGAAAATGGAGCAGATTCGAACCCCAATCAACTTGCAGATTTAGCTACAGGGTTTGCCCGCATCCGGATGGGCGCCTTTGGCCTTGGCGTCAGCTTCCGTCATATACGCGCCGGCCTTGGTAGTCCCGTAATACTTCGTCCCGTAGCAGTGGTAGACCTTGGTGGACGTGTTTAGCCAGACCATACCTGGTCCCCCGCCGGGAGCTGGGGTGCCGGTTGTTTTGGTTGCGGTTGTCTTGGTTTTTGCTGCCGGCGCCATGGTGGTAGCAGGAGCAGGGGCTGCGGCGGGAGCCGCCGGTGCCGCAGCAGCAGGGGCTGCGGTGGAACCGGTAGTTGCATACCAGGTCTTGACGCCTTTATGGCCTCGGCAAGCGCCGCTCTTGCTCGCGCCGGTCCAGTAGGAACCGTCATTGCAAAGCCCGGTAGCACCAGCGGGGGCGCCTGCGGGGGCCTGGGCCACGCCGGCTTGCAAAGCGATCATTGCGGTTACTGCCAGCGCGGTTACCGCCATCATCGAACGAACCAATGTCTTCATATGCACTCCAGTTGCGCTAAAAGCGAGATTTTTAGAGGGCCAAAGTCCACCCATCCTACGACGACTGCAAATCGGAGCACAAGCGCTTTTCTCGAATCTACGGGAATAGAAATCCATTTAGGCGGAAGGGCTTTTAATGTAACCGCCGCCGTCCTGAAAGACACATCGTCGCTGTAGGCCAGCTACTGCGGGGGTTGGTTGCTGCCTGGCGGCGGTTTGGGTTGGGTGCTGTTTGGGCCCTTATAGACAAAGGGGACGTGCAACGGTAGTTCGGCATCACTGTGCCTGGCTTTAGGCTTCTCCTGGACTGCGCCTTTGTTCTCTTCGGCGACTACGGTTCGCTGGGAGTTCAGGCAGAGCCAGGTCTGGCGCACGTGTTCGAACACGTGGGAAAATATGCCTTTTTCCAGCACCGGCCCTTTGTTGCCCTTCCAGCTCATGACGTAGGTGCCGTTGACGATGGCGACGTCGCCCACAAAACGAACGCTTACCACCTTCTGCTGCAGGGACTCAGGCCCTGCGTTCTTGACGAAGAGGTGGGCGATTTGCTGGTTGCGGGTAGTCACGTCTCCGCTGGCAGAAATACCGATAAATTGCGGGGCCAGGACGAGTTCCAGCGCATATTGATCACGCTTGGTCACGGCGTCGGCCCAGCGGTCTTCCACCTGCTGCATCTCGCGAAACTCGGGCGGCGCGGCACTGGCCTTGCCCGCTTGCTGCGCCTCGGAGTTCACTCCTGGCAATAACAGGCAAAGGGCAATGAGGAGAGATTTCGTTCGGCGACCCATCCTTTCCTGATTCTACCGTTTGTTCAGATATGTACCTTGATTCCCTCAGGCCGGCGGTTGCCAGTTGTGCCCTAAACTGTGCTTGGAGTTTCCCATGGCCACTTTCTCCGATGTGTCGCTGGACCGCGGTCTGCCCGCAAGCGTGGAGGCGGAGCGTTCGATTCTGGGCGCGATCCTGCTCGACAACCATTCCTATAACGAGGCAGCAGAAAAACTGCGAGCGGAGGACTTTTCGCTCGACTCGCATCGACGCATTTACAGCCGCATGTCGGAGTTGATCGACGCTCGCCGGGCGGTGGATATCGTCACCCTGGCGGAAGAGCTGGCGCGACGCAAGGAGGTAGAAGCTGTGGGTGGCGTGGCCTACCTCGCGTCGCTCACCGAGGGGCTACCGCGACGGCCAAGCATTGAAGAGTATGTCCGCATCGTTAAGGACAAATCCCTGTCGCGGCAGTTGATCAGTATCTGCAACACCGCGATCACTCGGGCAGCCGACCAAAGCGATGAAGCGCTGGTGGTGCTGGATGCGGCCGAGTCCGGCCTGCTGGAAGTCTCCGAGCGTGGCATTACCCGCGGCTTTGCGGGAATTCCTGAGATCGTACGCGATTCCTTCGGGACGATCGACAATTTGTACGCGCAGCAGAAAGAGGTAACCGGGCTGGCGACTCACTACACCCACTTCGATAAGATGACCAGCGGCCTGCAAGCTTCGGATCTGATCATCATCGCCGCGCGTCCCAGCATGGGCAAGACCGCCTGGGCCATCAACATTGCAGAGAACGCGGCCGTGCGAGACGGCAAAGTGGTGGCGGTCTTCTCGCTGGAAATGTCGAAGGAGTCGTTGTTGCGCCGCATGCTGGCTTCCCAGGCCCGTGTCTCGATGCAAAAGATCCAGACGGGCTTCATTCCTAGAGCGGATCGTGGAAAGCTCATGGAAGCGCTCGAGAAGCTAGCCGAGTCGAAAATATTTGTCGACGATACGCCGGCGATTGCGCTCTCGGAGATGCGGGCCAAGGCGCGGCGGCTGCAGCGGCAGCAAGGCGGACTGGACCTGATCGTGATTGACTACCTGCAATTGATGAGCGCCTCTTCGTTTGGCGTTGGTGCAAAGCGGTACGAGAATCGTACCCAGGAGGTCTCCGCGATCTCCCGCGGGCTTAAGGCTCTGGCGAAAGAATTGCGGGTTCCGGTGGTGGCGCTCTCGCAGCTCAGCCGTGCTTCGGAACAGCGCGGCGGGGATAAGAAGCCGATGCTCTCCGATCTGCGCGAATCCGGCTCGATCGAGCAGGATGCCGATGTGGTGGCCTTCATTCATCGGGACGGCTACTACAACAAGGATGAGAACGGGGAAGAGGATCCCGACTCCAAAAACAAGGCCGAGATCATCATTGCCAAGCAGCGCAATGGTCCCACCGGTGTGGTCCATCTCGCATACTGGCCCGAATTCACTCGCTTCGAGAACATGGCCTTTGGCCAGGGGCCCGGGGATTTCTAGCCAGCAAATGCCGAGCCGACCGCTTTGGGCGGAAGTCTCCAGCCACCGCCTGCTCGCCAACTACGAAAAGCTGCGCCGCATGGCAGGCTCCCAAGCCGATTTGATGGCGGTGGTCAAAGCCAATGCATACGGTCACGATGTGCTGGCGTGTGCGCCGTTGCTGGCTGCGGCGGGAGCTGAGTGGTTAGGGGTGACCTCCACCGAGGAGGGGGCTGCGGTACGGGCGGTCTGTCCGCAGGCGCGCATTCTGTTGATGTCTGGAATTTTCCCCGGGGATGCATATACAGTCATCGAACAGGGTATGACCGCGGTGGTTTGGGAACGGTGGCAGCTTGACTTGCTGGAGGAGGCCGCGGCCGCACGCGGCATGGCTCCGTTATCAGTCGCGGTTCACGTGGAGATCGACACCGGCATGTCGCG
>DASRRN010000588.1:0-11920 GCA_035695685.1 Acidobacteriaceae bacterium
GATCCCAACACAGGAAAGCTCGTTCGCCGGCCCTTCCAGGACTGGGGCTCGCTCAAGGCTTCCTGTCGTCGCGCATGGGCAGAGCTCACGGCGCACGAATTTAGCATCAGAGAACGGTTTGAGCGCAGGATGGCCTATCAAAAGGTAAAAATCAGAAGCTGGCTGGCGGCTCGATTGCGCCGTGCGGGGAGAGTCCGTGACTGGCTCCCCGGCTCGCTCTCTAGGTCGCTTCTTGGTTCGCTTGTTGGTGCGGAAGGAAATCTCGCCCTCGGCCTGCGCGACTACCAATTGCGGCCCTACTCCGGAAACGCCACCCTTTTCATTGCCATGAATGAGCCCGGTGCCGAGCCCGGTGCCGACGCCGAGCCCGAGAAAGTCTGGGCGGCCAAGATTCTGGGTAAGTGTGAAATTCAAACAATTCCTGGGACGCATAGTACGATGCTGAGCCGGCCACAGGTAATTTCACTTGCCCATGAGATCACGCAGAGGCTGGCGAGAAGTGTGCGGTCAGACGCGAGCGGCGCAGTGGCCTGAGTAATCTTTCAGGAAACAGGCTCAGAGAGAAAGCTGAAACAGGCGAGCGTGGCTCCAGGTTGCGCGGTCGCGAGCGCCCCGATCGTGCCCTGCGCCGGTGACAAATGATGCAGCTTCCACGGGTGGCTGAAACGCTCTCGCGTGTCTAGCAACTCCGCTGGTTGGTCCGCCAACAAAGAAACATCGAAGCTATCGAGTGCACGAAGGAGGCCTACACCCTCGGCCTTGAGAATCGCCTCCTTGCGCGTCCAGCAGCGATAGAAGCCGTTAAGCCACGCGTCGCCCTGCAACCGGCTCAAATGCGCACATTCAGTCGCAGAGAAATGGGTGTCAGCCACTGCCGGTTCGATTGGCCTCACATCTTCCACATCCACGCCAACCGGCCGTCCATTGGCCACTGCCAGTACGGCAATGCTCCGGCTGTGACTCAGGCTGAAACTAAGAGGAGACAACGGATCGTTATCGGTCAGTTCGGGTTTGCCAAAGCGATTGGCGTAAAAGCGAACTCTTTCCGGCGGCCGGTTAAGATACGTCCCCAGAATTCTCCGCAGGTTCGCGTGGGCGACGGCATAACGAACACGATCCGGAGCAAAATGAAAACGCTGCATCCGTTCCCGTTCCTGCTGGTCGAGGATTTCAAGGTGAGCCGAAAGATCGATCTCCGCGGGTTCGAGAGCCCAGCCCCAGACATGGATCTCGTCGGCGTCAATGGTCCCCCGCACTCTGGAGGCGGTCCACGTTAGCTGGGAGATCCCATTCGATCCTATGAGTTGCTCTCCGGGCTCCCCCGGGATGCGCTCTTTCCGGAGTTCTCGATCCACATCAACTCCAGTTGGCGAAGCTTGTTGCTCAAAAACGCCACATCACGGGCGCTGACATCTTCCGACTCCGCGCGAGCGATCTCGTGTTGCAAGAAGTTGAATGCCGGCCGCATCTCCACCGGGAAGTCGTCACTGCGCAGTCCACGCAGCACTTCCCACGCCTGAAGAAGGAGTGTCCGATCACCCGCCTTTGCTCCTTCGTGTGCTAGCAACGACGCCGCACGCCGGAGTCTTTCATGAGCATCCAGTTTGTTCATGGGTATTAAAGTGTGACACGAAACGGTCGAAATCATCTACCACCGGCTGCGCTTTAGAACATGCCGGATGGTTCCGAACAAAATATAATTTAAAAGGTGAGCGCTGACCATAAAGACCATCCATTTTCAAAGACCATCCATTTTCGCGCCTGGCTGCTCGGACAACCTGAAGGGAACCGGCGATGATCCCTTCTCCGAATAAAACGCAAAAGGGCTACGACTTCCGTACACCTTTGGCCGAGTATGTGCGCAGCCAGGCATTGCCGGTAGACAAACTGGGTCACCAACCGCGACTGTACGCCTTGACCCAATTAGTGGGCGAGGGCATGTCCTACGATGATGACGTGGTCTACGCCGCAGCATGGCTTCATGACCTGGGAGTGTTCATCGGTCATCGGCCGGAAAATCCGGAAGAACTTTCTGGCTGGGATAATGTCAGCTACGCGATGAAGCACGCGCCCGCGGCGCTGCTCCGATACGGGTTCCCTGCAACGAAAGTTGCAGAAGTCGTGGAAGCGATCCGCACCCACCAGCCACATCTCACCCCAACTTCGGTGGAGGGCACAATTCTCCGCGATGCAGATATTCTTGAACAGTTGGGGGCAATTGGCATCCTACGTATTGTGGCGAAAATAGGCCGGGATACGCGATATCCCACGTTCACGGATGCGGCGGCCACTTTGCGCAAAAGCTTGGCAGATTTGCCGGGCAAGCTGCACCTGGAAAGGGCGAGAGCGCTGGCCCGGCCAAGAATTGATCTGCTCGAAGCTTTTCTTCACCAGCTCGACAACGAAGCGGTGGGCGCGCTTTGCTAAAGCTGTCCAACCATGATTACCGATGATGTTCCAGAGTCTGATAATGCGGGTCGAGTGTGAGAGACTAACCGTTGCTGCGGCACAAAATAGAGGCCTTGCATAAGGCCGTGAACAGCATTTGGGGGCTGTTACATGAAG
This sequence comes from Acidobacteriaceae bacterium, assembly GCA_035695685.1. Classification (GTDB taxonomy): domain Bacteria; phylum Acidobacteriota; class Terriglobia; order Terriglobales; family Acidobacteriaceae; genus PALSA-350. Next base: position 2,566 of record DASRRN010000588.1, read on the forward strand.
CTGAAAAATACCACGGTAGTGGTTTGCGGTGCCGGTGGTTTCATCGGCGGACATCTAGTCAGGAGTCTGCTCGAAAATGGAGCAAAAGTCGTCCGCGCGGTAGACGTAAAGCCGCTGGCGGAATGGTACCAGACATCGCCTGGGGTGGAGAACCTGGTTCTGGACCTCAAGGACAAAGCCAGTTGCATGAGGGCTGCCCAGGGGGTTGAGGTCGTCTTCCAGCTCGCCGCCGATATGGGTGGCATGGGCTTTATCGAGAACAACAAAGCGCTCTGCATGTTGAGCGTGTTAGCCAACACGCACATGCTCATGGCAGCCCGGGAAAAAGGAGTCGAGCGATTTTTCTACTCCTCCTCTGCCTGCGTCTACAACGGTGACAAACAAAAAACTCCCGACGTGATTGCACTCAAAGAAGAGGACGCCTATCCGGCTCTTCCAGAAGACGGCTATGGTTGGGAAAAGCTTTTCAGCGAGCGCATGTGCCGCCACTTTGAGGAAGATTTCGGGCTGCAGTGCAGGGTAGCCCGCTACCATAATGTCTACGGGCCCCTGGGTACCTGGACGGGTGGACGTGAAAAGGCGCCTGCTGCCATCTGCCGCAAGGTCATCGAGGCCAAAGCCTCCGGCAAACACGAAATTGAAATATGGGGCGACGGCAAGCAAACTCGCAGTTTCATGTACATCGACGATTGCACTCAGGGCACCCAGGCCATCCTGGAGAGCGAAATTCATGAGCCCATCAATCTTGGCAGCAATGAACTGGTTACCATCGATCAATTGGTAACACTTGCGGAAGAGATCGCCGGGATCAAGCTGAAGCGAAAATACAACCTGGATGCGCCAAAAGGCGTCAACGGCCGGAACAGCGACAACACCAAAATCAAGCAGTATCTGGGCTGGGAGCCCTCGATCCGTCTTAAAGAGGGGTTGGCAAAGACCTACGAGTGGATCGAGAGCGAAATGATGGCGGCGGTATCCAAAGCGTAATCAAAGTACCCTGAATGGGTATTTACAGTTCGATGGAGCAGCTTGGATATTGATCTAGACTGAGGCGGCGAAAACTCGTGGGAGTATCAGCGGTGGTGACGGCAAGCGCTCAGTTCCGGCAAATTCTGGGTATCCGTTTCTTTATCGGAAACGCTGATGAAGCCGTCGCCCGCATGAGCGCTGGTGGCTTGCTGGTAGTTCCTGCAGCACCCGCGTTAAAAAATCTAGCCCACGACCCGGCCTATCGTGAAGCCCTCCAGGGTGCGGACTTGGTGATCACTGACAGCGCCTTCATGGTCATGATCTGGAACCGCCTGAAGGGTGATTCCATCCGTCGCGTCTCCGGCCTCAAGTATCTTTCATCCCTGCTCAAACAACCCGATTTCTACCAGCCCGGTGGAAGTTTCTGGATCATGGCCGGCGAGGCAAGCGCACGTAGGAATTGCGCCTGGTTGCGGCGGCAGGGAATTGAGCTGGATGCTGCAGACATCTACGTTGCCCCGCTGTACGGCAAAACAATTTTTGACCCGGCACTGTTGAAGCGGATCGAGGAGAGGTGCCCCCGCCATATTGTCGTGACCCTCGGCGGCGGTACTCAGGAACGGCTCGGCCTTTATCTAAGAGGCGAGCTCAATTGCAAGCCATCGATCCATTGTGTTGGCGCAGCCATCGCCTTCTTGAGCGGCGACCAGGTGCAAATTCCGATATGGGCGGACCGGATGTACCTGGGGTGGCTCTTTCGCTGCCTTTCCGATCCTAGGCGCTACATGCCCCGCTACTGGGATGCGCGCAAGCTGTTATCGCTGATGATTCGCTACGGCAGCAGCCTTCCCGATTCCCTCAAGAGCACCACTCCAGCAACCGCGCTCACCGGCGGCGTCACCCACAAAAACATCCCATCGACTCCCACCACCTCGCGGTAGTAGACCGAGCATCCATTCGTGTTATAACTGGGCCCGACGAAAGCGGACGGGTGCCCCACGTTCGCCCAACCTGCCCCGGCGTGCCGTGGGGCGTACGTGGGCCGAAAAAGATGGGCAAAGCCCAACGATCGCTTTTGCTCAATCGACTAGCAACGCCCATGCCAGATGGTGGATAGAAAAAGCATTCGACCGGACGGTCCTATTTTATCCGGGACTGGAGGCACGGCTACTTCATCCCAGGACTTTGTCGTTGGCAGGAGCGGGCTTCAGCCCGTACATAAACCCCACAACATGACTCGGCCTTTAGGCCCTGAGCGAGCGCTTTCACCCTCCATCGAGCCCTTTGGAAAATAACTTTCAACGGAGCGGACAAACTCTGGACGAGAGCGCTATCGGGCTTGGGCTGATCCGGGTCTTAGCGTGCATGCACCGGATGGACTTGGAGGCGGGGTACCCTCATTCCTTCAGCTGAACCCAAAATCTGCCTTACGGCTGGCTTGGCCGAACACTGCTGGCACGCTGCGAATCCGCATGCTTGGCCGCGGTCTCAAGCGCCTTTGCCTGGGGCAGGTAATCGAGCGCTTTGTTGATCATTGGATCCCAGTTGGCACGTACCTTCAAACCCTCTTCCTGGCCGAATTGGGTAGTGAAGATCTCTGCTTTGATGTTCGCCTTGACCCAATCCATCACCGGCGTCAGATCCGCATCAGTGTAGGGAATCTGCTGGCTGGTCAGGAACTGTTTGAATGAATCCATCACCGCATCGTCCACCTGGAAATCCTTGCCGACGGTCCGGTTCGACATGTAGTGCTTGGCAAAATTGAAGAATGCGTAGCGCTCCAGGAGCACATCTTGAATCGGTACAGACTTCGGAGTATCGATCTTGTCGTCCGGCGTGATGCCCCCTCCGCCAAACACAGTTCGCCCGGAGTCGGTCGCCTTGACCTCACGGCTCTTCGTGTCCTGCGGCTGGTCGTGGTTGTAGTAATAGTCGTAAAGCGAAACTCCGTTGTAATTACGTTGAATCAGTCGCCCGCTGGGGGTGTAGTAGTGATACGTGGTCAGTGCCAGCCCAGTGTTTTCAGACAGCGGATAAACGGTCTGCACCAGACCCTTGCCGAAGGTGGTCTCGCCGGCGATGATCGCCCTATCGTGATCCTGCAGCGCCCCGGAAACAATCTCCGCGGCTGAAGCCGTGCCGTGATTCACCAGCACCACGATCGGATATTCCCGGCCTCCGTTCCCATGAGTCGCGCGATACGTTTGTTCGGGGAAGGCACGGCCACGCTGGGAGACGATGACTTGGCCCTTTTCCAGAAACTTATCGCATACCGCCACTGCCTCACTCAACAAACCACCGGGATTGCCGCGCAAATCAAGTACCAGCCCGTCCACGTTGGGGCCGAAGTGGTCGAGGGCATCGGAAAGCTCGCGGCCGGTCGTCTCCTGGAAATTGGTGATGTGCACATAACCGACATTCGGCCGAATCATGTAGCTGAGGTCGATGCTGTTGTGCGGAATCTCGTCCCGGATCAGGTCGAATACCAGCGGCTTGGACGCACCCTCTCGCGCGATCGTTATCTGCACGTGCGTCCCTTTGGGGCCTTTCAGAACGTTGGCAACATCTTCCGAGTTCATGTTTTCCGTGGACTTGCCGTCCACTGCGACGATCACATCGCCGGGCCGTATTCCGGCCTTGAAGGAAGGTGTGCCTTCGAAAGGACTCACCACCACAATCTTGTTGCTTTGCGGTTGAATCAGCATCCCCACGCCGTAGTACTTGCCATGCTGGTCTTCGCGCATCTTGGCGTAGGCTTTTGGATCATAAAAGCTGGAGTGCGGGTCCAGCACGCGCAACATTCCCGGAATGGCTCCGTCGTAAACCGCCTTCTCCGCCTTGTCGCCCGTCAATGGCTCGGCGTAGTTTTGCTCCACCAGATCATAAACGTTGGTGAATGAGCGCAGATCATCGCGCAGTGCAGATTCGTCGGTACTGGATTGCGCGCCGAGCCGCTGGCTCACGACCACGCCGAGCAAACCACAAACCACAAAGAAGAGGAGAATGGAGAACAGAAACCGTCGTCTACGGGAGGCCATTGTGCGGTAATCCTCAGGGTCCGGTAGCGCAGGGGAGAGGGAGGCCCTGCCGCGCGGCCCGGGGTCTTCTTGATCGAAGTATATCATTGGACGTAAGCTGATTCGATAGGTACTCAGACAGCGATAACAGTAGGAAATCCGGCCTGTTTCACGAACAGCACCACGGGCGACCAGGCAAACTACCACGTAAGGGCTAGAGCGTTTTACTTCTGGTGTATAGAGGGGTTAAAGAGGTCGGTCGCGGGTCTGGCTTCAAGTGATATACCGCACATCGCTGCTCTCACCCATAAACCCGGAAGGTAAATGCTCAGTGAGCCACCACTTAGCAGCTTTGCGAGATGTCCCACATGACGTTTTCCCAGTTCCAGCAATCAACGGCGATATGGATCCTGAGCCTGAGTATCGGCTCTGTTTTTTCCCTGGCCCAAGCCACCAACCCTAAAACCAGCAACCCCGCTGCCGAGCCGGCGCCGGTTGCCGGAAAGGTGGTCGAAGATATTGTCGCCCGCGTAAACGACCAGATCATCACCAGCTCTGACTACGATCGAGCCGCGGAGCAGCTGACCTCGGAGGCCGGGCAGCAGGCCGTCCCTCCCCGCGAACTGGAACAGAAAAAGGCTGATTTGCTGCGTGACTTGATCGACCAGCAACTACTACTCTCCAAAGGCAAGGAACTCGGCATCACCGGCGAAACCGAGTTGATCAAAAGGCTCGACGAGATTCGAAAGCAAAATCACCTTGAGTCGCTCGACGACCTGGAAAAGGCTGCTCAACAACAGGGAGTCTCCTACGAGGACTTCAAGGCAAACATCCGCAACGGCATCATTACCCAGCAGGTGGTGCGCGACGAGGTCGGCCGGAAGATCAGTATGTCTCCCGGTGAGGTACAGCAATATTTCAAAGCGCACGAGAGTGAGTTTGCTCAGCCGGAGTCCGTAACCCTGAATGAGATTTTGATCCCGACCCCGGCGAAGTCGGCCGCCGAAGGGGCAGATACCGCCGATGTTGCGGCAGCGCAGGCGCAAGCCGAGGCGATCGAAGCGAAACTGGCGGCGGGGGCGAAGTTCGAGGACTTGGCCAAACCCGCTCCTACCGACCCCAATGCACCCAAGAGCGTCGTCCTGGGCGAATATCGCCGCGGAATGCTGGTTAAGGAAATTGAAGACAAAGCCTTCGCCCTCAACGCCGGCCAACACACCCAACCGATCAGGACCAAGCAGGGATTCATCATCCTGCAAGCCACAAAGCATAACCAGGGCGGTGAAGCCAGCTTCAAGGATGTGGAACCCCAGGTGGAAGAGGCGCTCTTCCTGGAGCGTATGCAGCCCAAGCTGCGGGAATACCTCACCAAGCTGCGCGAAGAGGCTGCGATCGATATCAAACCGGGAGCCGTGGACACCGGCGCAAGCGGGAACGAAATGAAGTTGACCTACAGCGCCTATGCCCCTCCCCCACCCAAGAAGAAAAAGAAATTCCAGCGCTCCCGCTTCCGCGGCAGAAGTCCCTCCACGGCGGTCCAGACCGCGCAAACTGCTGCCCCTCCAGCTGCGGCCCCCGCAGCGGCTGCCTCCGCAACTGCTGTCCCGGCAGCGGCTACCGCAGCGCCGGCGACGGTTGCCGGCGCTACCCCTGCAACCAAGCCCACGCAGCAGGCGAACAACAACATCCAGAACGTAGAGAAGCCCGGTAAGCGAGAGAAGATACGCTTTGGCCAGGCTCCTCGCGAGTCTCTTCCTTCCTCGCAAGTCGCGACCGCTGTTGCTCCGGGTGCTGGCCCCAGTGTCACCACTCCTGAGACGCGTTACGTAAATCCCGACGGCACGGTGAGCAGTACCGCCACGGATGCGCCCGAACGTAAGACCCGCCTGAGCAACCGGCCTCCGGTGCACAAGGTAAAGACTCCGAAGCCTACGGATACATCAGACCAGCCTACTGCCGACGAACTGGCGACGCAGAAGGTGCAGAACGCACCCCTCGCGCTGACCGACCCCAACGCGCCGAAAAAACCCAAACAGAAGCCTGAAAAGACCCGCTACTCGGACAGGCCGAAAGTGGAAGACAACACTCAGCCCTATCTGGGCAAGCCGGAGGCTGCCCCTCAGGCTGCCCCCGCCCCAAGCCAGCCGGCAGTCCCCGGCGCACCGGCTGCGGGGCCACCGCAACCGTAAGGTGAAATGAAAGAGATTTACGTCGCGGATGTAAGCAAATTCGAAAATCAGGCAGTGGTCGCCTTTTTTGCCGTCAGATCCAAGCAATTGCGCAGCCGAAAGGATGGCGGCCAGTATTTGGCCGTCACCCTCGGTGACCGCACCGGCCAGATCGAATCGCGGATGTGGGAAAATTTTGCCGAGGCCGTGCCTGGGTTTGAGCCCGGAGACGTCGTCAAAGTCCGCGCTGAGGTCTGCCGCTACAACGACCGCTTCCAGTTAAACCTCGAAAAGCTGCGTCGCGCTAACGCGGACGAGTTCGAACTGGCGGATTATGTTCCCCAGACACAGAAAGACGTGGATGAGCTGTGGTCGGCACTCGTTCGCTTCGTTGATAGTTTTTCCGATCTCTGGCTGCAGTCGTTGGTGCGCTCTTTCCTCAACGATCCACTCATGGCGATGGCTTACCGCGAAGCCCCGGCGGCAAAATCCCTCCACCATGCGTGGCTGGGTGGTCTTTTGGAGCATGTGGTCTCGCTGCTCGGCATTTGCGATCTGGCCGCCCATCATTATCCCGAGATCAACCGTGACCTGCTCCTGACCGGGGTCATCCTGCATGACATTGGCAAGCTGGAGGAGTTGCGCTGGGGTACCAGCTTCGAGTACACCCTCGAGGGGCAGCTGGTAGGGCACATCGCCCTTGGCTTGGTGATGATCGAAAAGAAGGTGGCAACCCTGCCCGGCTTTCCTCCCGCGCTGCGCATGCTGGTCGAGCACATGGTTCTCAGTCATCATGGCAAACTGGAGTTTGGTTCGCCCAAGCTGCCCATGATCCCGGAAGCGGTGATGCTCCACTATCTCGACGATCTCGATGCCAAGATGCACACTATCCGCAGTGAATTTGAGCGTCACGAAGCGCAAGGCGGAGAAGCGGGCGAGATGACCGACTGGGTCCGTTCCATGGACCGGCCGCTGCTGAACACCGCAACATTCCTCAAGCCCAAGGAGTAGAGCATGCACTATCTGCTGAAGACCGAACCTACCGCCTACTCGTTTGCAGATCTGGTCCGGGAGAAGGAAACCGATTGGACTGGCGTGACCAACCCGCAAGCGGTCAAGAACCTCAAAGGCATGCAGAAAGGCGACAAGCTCGTCATCTATCACACCGGCGACGAAAAGACAGCGGTGGGTTTGGCGCACGTCAAGGCGGTGGATCTATCCGACCCTAGAGTCCCGCTGATTCACATTGCGGTTGGCCCGGCAATTAAGCGCCCAAAAACGCTTGCGGAGATGAAACAACAGTCGCTATTCGCGGTGTCTCCGCTGGTCCGGCAATCGCGGCTCTCCGTGGTGCCACTGGACGAGGCTCAATACGACTGGATCGTGCACAACTAAGTTACAATCGAACCTTGAGTCTGCTCGCCAAACAAGATGCTACGTTTTTCAACGGCTGGTGAATCACACGGCGAGTGCCTCATCGCCCTTATTTCCGGACTGCCCGCAGGCCTCGACGTCGATGTGGAATTTATCGACCGCGAGCTGTGGCGGCGCCAACAGGGCTACGGTCGCGGCGGCCGCATGCGCATTGAGCAGGATCGGGCTCACATCCTCTCCGGAGTTCGCCACGGCAAGACCATCGGCTCGCCGGTTTCTATCCAGATTGAAAATCGCGATTGGAAAAACTGGACCGAGGTTCTTCCTGTGGCGGCGGGAGATCCGGCAAAGCACAAAGCTGTTGCCTCCCCGCGGCCCGGTCACGCCGATCTTGCCGGCTCTCTGAAATACGATTTTCCCGATGCGCGTTACGTTTTGGAGCGGGCCTCCGCGCGCGAATCAGCGGCTCGTGTGGCGGCCGGCGCCATGGCGAAGTTGCTGTTGAAGTCACTGAACATAGAGGTGAGCAGTCACGTGGTACGGGTCGGCCGCGTGGAATTGCCGTCCATCGCCTCCTGGGACCAGGTTGCGGCGCTGCGCGAACGCGATGAAGTTCTCTTGAACTGCGTCGATCCCGATATCGAACAGCAAATGAAGGCGGAAGTGGACCACGTCTTGCGCACCGGCGACTCCATTGGCGGGGTCTTCGAAGTGGTGGTTCACGGCACGCCCGCCGGGCTCGGTACCTATGCCAATTGGGATGAACGTCTGGACGGGTTGCTCGCCTGGGCGGTGATGTCCCTGCAGGCAGTCAAAGCAGTGGAAGTGGGCCAGGGAGTCACCGCGGCCGAGTCTTTCGGCTCCGCGGTTCATGATGCCATCGGTTACAGTGCAGAAGAGACGGACGGCGCAAAGACCAGGTTTACCCGCGAGCACAACAATGCCGGCGGCATTGAGGGTGGCATCTCCAACGGTGAAGATATTATCGTGCGTGGTTATTTGAAACCGATCTCGACCCTGCGCCGGCCGCTCCCGTCCGTCTCCTACAGCACTCGCGAGCCAACCAAGGCGGCTTACGAGCGTTCCGATGTTTGCGTTGTGCCGGCAGCCGGAGTGGCTGCGGAAGCGATGGTCGCGTTTGTCATCGCCAAAACAGCACTGGAGAAGTTTGGCGCCGACTCGGCTGGAGAACTCCGCAGAAATTACCAGGGGTACCTGGAACAGATTCGCCGATTTTGAAGGAAAGAAACTCCCTCGCATGGTCTATCCGATCGTTAAGTTTCCCGACCCTATCCTGCAGCGGCCGGCAGAGCCCGTCACCGCGTTCGATGACGATTTACGCAGGCTGGTCGACGATATGTTCGAGTCCATGTACGTTGCCCACGGCATCGGCCTCGCGGCTCCCCAGATCGGGATTCCCAAACGTCTGACGGTGATCGATCTCAGCTTCCAGAAGACCCCCGAAGACAAGATTGCCTTGATTAATCCTGAAGTCGTCAGCAAGGAAGGAAAAATCTTCGAGGAGGAGGGCTGCCTCAGCCTGCCCGACATCAGGGAGAAAGTCGCCCGCGCAGCGAAGGTCAAAATCCGCGCGCAGGATTTAGAGGGCAAGTGGTTTGAACGGGAAGCCGACGACTTGTTGGCTCGCGCCTTCCAGCATGAAATCGACCACCTCGACGGGGTACTCTTCATCTTTCGTATCAGTGCGCTCAAGCGCGATTTTGTTTTGCGCAAGATCCGCAAATTGCAGCGAGCTGGGGAATGGTAGACGAGCAATGAGGCTCGTCTTTTGCGGCACCCCGCAGTTCGCCATTCCTACGTTGCAGC
>DASRRN010000589.1:0-11618 GCA_035695685.1 Acidobacteriaceae bacterium
CCGGCCTCCGATCTCAACAGCCCGAGCACTTTCGGGGCGATCGGCTTCTCGTCGACCGCTACACAAAATCAAGCAAACCTCAACCGAATATTACAGATGAGTGGCAAGCTCGTTTTCTGAGAGGTTGGCCGGAGCACCAACTCCGGCCAACCGGCAATTCTGCGCCTTCTTCCGTGAGAGCATTTTCACTACTGGTGTAGGCAGGTAATTGTTCTCTTCACTACACTCGCCAGTACCGGTAGAAGTGGAAATGCTCTAACGCTTGAGGAAAACGTGCAACGCTACAACATCGGGAAATTTTCATCCCGCAGGAGCGCCGCTCTCGGCGGGTTCGTGCTCGTGCTGATGGCTCTCGTTGAGTTCCTCCCCAACACGCAAGCTTTTGCTTGGAGAACCCGCAGGATGTTCTTGTCTGACTGGTCCGAATTTGAGTCTTTGAAGGAGAAAGCCTCGCTGAGTCGGGCTGCCAAGGTCCTGTTGACTTATTTAAGTCGCATGCGCACAATCTAGATATGAAATCCAATGCAGTTCGTACCTCAATCGACCTGCCCCGTGACCTTCACCGCCGGGTCCATGAAGCCGCCGCCCGAAAGGGCTGTTCTGCGCGCAAGCTCATCCTTGCCGGAATCGAGCGCGCCGTGGAAGAAGCCAAAGTGTCCCGGCCAAGCCGTCGTCTGAGTCTCGATCAGCCCTTGATCCGTCCGGCGGGGAGGCGCATCCGCCTCACCAGCGAAGAGGCACATGAACTCATTGAACTTCCCTGACATCAATGTGTGGCTCGCAATAGCAGCGCCCGAACACGTTCACGCCACCATCGCAAAGGCCTGGTGGGAAAAGGAAAATGGGTCCATCGCTTTCTGTCGCCTGACACAGCTTGGATTTCTTCGTCTTATGACCACAGCCGCCGTGATGGACGACAAGCCCCTAACGATGACCCAAGCTTGGCGCGTTTACGACCGCTTGTATGATGACGACCGCGTGACGTTCGTCGCGGAACCACCAGAAGTAGACAAGCGATTCCGCGAAAAGGCGACAGGACGAACTGCGTCACCTAAAGTGTGGGCCGACGCCTGGTTGCTCGCTGTTGCCCATGCAGCCGAGGGTGTCCTGGTGACCTTTGACGCGGCGCTTGCTTCGCGCGGCGCGCTCTGTCTCCTGCCGAAACAGGAGAAACCGTCAAGGCACAAGGCGCCACGGCGGCCTTCATGACCAATACGTTGAATCGATCGATTGCCGCGAAGCACTAAAGAGTACTGTTTCGTGGACCGACGGAACTGACACTTTGGACCCAACCCGAGTTGCAAAAGTGCCTGGTTCCGTCCCGCTATGATCTCCGGATACCACGGCGGAAAGGTTTAGACAATCCGATATTTGCTAAAATTTTCTGCTGCTTCGCTGATAGCTTCTAAGCGCGAAAACCAGATCACACGCATCCTCCTCTCGCCGGGAGCACGCAGAGACGTCTGACCGCTTCCTGACCTTATCCGGCAGAGATGCGTGTTGCTAGCCCGGATAGCGCATAAAGCCAGACCACGAGCGAGATGATGGAAGCTAGAGTTGTCATCGAGACAGTGGACGCTACCATCATTTCCTCGCAGTGGTACTCTCCCCCAAGAATGTAGACTGTCTTGGCCGTGGGCACGGCGCCGCAGATTACGGCCGCAATGGTGTAGAGGGGGTCGAGACCCAAGGACACGCTCAATCCGTACACCATCAGAGGCATGATGACGAGTTTGACGACCGAGAGCAGCGAAGCTCGCCCAATATTGGCGCGCAATCCATCGATGGACAGCCCCAGTCCGATGGCGAACAGAGCACAAGGCGTCAGCGCGTCGGCCAGAATGCCAAAATAAGCGGTGACCGGCCCGGGCATGCGGAGACCGAGGACTGACCAAAGCATGCCGATCAGAGTTGATATAACCAGCGGGTTAAGCACGATATGCTTAACCATAGTCATAGGGGCCGTGCGTGTGCCATGCGCATCCCGTTGGCTAACTTCGAGCAAGATCACGGCTGCTGGAAACATCACAACGGCCACAAATACCGTGGCGATTGCCGCCGGCAATACGGCGTGCGGACCATAGATCGCCTGCAGCACGGGTAAGGCGACGAAACCGGTATTGGTCATCGATGCCGCCATGCCATGCATCGTTCGGCTTCCGACATTTCGGGAAACATGGATGCTCATGATCCCAAACACGAGGATGAAGCAGAGGACGGAGCCGCCACCGAAGGCAACAAGAAAGCGCCAATTGATCAGTGAATGAGCTGGTTCTTGTGCAATTGTGACGATCAGCAATGCCGGCATTGCGATGTTATAGGCGAAGTGAATGAGTGCGTCAGACAACACCCGCGACAGATAGCCCGTATAGCCAACGATCAAGCCAGTCAGGATCACTGCAAACACAGGTAGGATAAGGTCAGCGATCTGCACCGAGGATGTCTCAGATTGACTCTCTAACGATTGCATGAGAGTAAGGTGCAGTCAATAGCACTACGAGTTAGTGCTTTGAAGAGACAGACGAAAGGTACCCCATCAAGAAGGGCCTTCTGTAAGGCGGTGCGCTTCATTCATTGGGGTGCTTTGCGTCCCCAGGATCCCCCCAGGATTCCCGTCCTGTCCACGAAAGCTCTAGAGCTGCTCGATCTTTACGTTACCGTCGGACGTGTTGATGGTGAGCGGCGTGCCTCCGCCATTTAGCTTTCCGTGCAACTCATGGCCGTGCCCTCCGCCGGACTGGTAATGGTCCATGGCAAGCGGAAGAGTACAATCCACCTGGCCATCGCTGGTATGCACGCTGACGTCGGCGGCGAAGCTCGGGGGGACGCGAATTGTCACCGAGCCATCAGACGACTGAATGGTCGAGGCCCCAGCGAGCTTCGTTCCCTCGCGTAAGTTGAGGTCCAGCATCCCGTCACTGGTGTGAAGCGCAAGAGCGTCGAAGCGACCGTCGACGCTGAGGTTGCCGTCGCTGGTGTGCGCGTCGATAGAGCCATCGGCGCCGGTGACCTTCACGCGGCCATCACCGGACTTGATGCGCAAGTTGCCCGAGACATGATCGAGGACCACGGCCCCGTCGCCACTGGTCAGACTCAAGTCGCCCTGCAACCCGGAGAGGGTTACATTTCCGTCAGAGGTCCTGGCTTGCAGTGTGAGATGGGCGGGGGTTTCAACGGTTACCCGGGTTTGCTCCCTGTGCCAGTGCCCGCCAATGTGGGGCAGCTCTTTGAAGAGAAAGTGAACCTCATCGCCGCTTTGGCCCTCTTCCAGGCGATAGTCGCTCAGTTTGCGCCCCTCCACTTCGACGTGGATCCGGATTTCATGGCAGCCCCCGCAGGGACGAAATTCAACGCCGGCATCCGAGGTTTCGAGCGTAAGCGTGGGCTTGCCAGTGACCGGATAGGTCTTGGACCAAGAGTGATCGGGATCCTGCGCGAGCACGGTCCACGAGGAGAGAATGGCGAGCCCGGCAAGGGCCACTGCATATTTCGTCTTCATGGCAGTGTGCTACGGAGCTGATCCTGGAAAGGTTCCTTGAAATTTGGCCCTCCCTGTCCAGGCTCGTTTCGGTCGAGGCTCGTTTCGGTCCAGATTGCTTCAGATCCTACAGCTCAGAATATGGGGGTACTTCGCCTTTCCCCGGACCGCAGTTGAAACGTTCGCCGCGCCTCGTTCACTACTAGCTGACCGGGAGGGAGACACCCATGAATCTCACAAATTTTGCTGGCCAGAACTGGCTTATCACACCAGCGGCCCTTGCCGTCGGAGAACACCCACCTGCGAGCATCCACGATCAGAAGTGGTTGCTGGTGTTAACCGGCGTCGTCGCGGCAAACCTGGAGGGAAACAGCACGTCGCAGTGGCTTAACGCAAACTTGTCGTTCCTTCCGGACATGGCCGGCCCCAGCAACTCCGGGCCCTTGAACTGGGCCATCAGCCAATATGCAATCCCGAAGCCGGCAGGCCAGAACTACGCCATCGGATTCGCGCTCGACGAATGGGCGCCGTTCGTCTCACTCAGTGCAATCTACGATCAGGCTCAATCGATCGATGCCGGTTACGCAGTCAATGTGTGGCGGCCCAATCACTTTGCCACCGGAATCGATGCCTTCAGCAACGCTCAGGTCGGAAACATCTTCACCGGCGTCAATGCCGATGTGGGCGTTCGCGACACAGACGCATGGATTTTGAGCCTTAGCTACAACATCACGCTGCGGGGACGGATCGTCTTCACGAAAACTCCAGTCATCTTGTTCGAATCGAACTTTGAGAGCACGACCGCAAATCAGCCGCCTTCCCCGGCACAGGCCGTGGGAACAGCCACATTCAACGGACCGAACCTTGTCATCTCTCCAACATTTCCGCACACCGGCAATTGGTTGCAAATTGGCCCGCTCTCGCAAGCCGGGGGACAGTTCAACGGAATATTCATTAAGGCTCCCACTGGCATCGGCGTCTACACCCTCTCCGCGATGATGTTCATGAGTTCCAAGAGCGCTGAGTCCTACATCAGTTTCAATTCAAACGCTGAAACGAACCCATCGTTCCTGACCCTGCTCTTTGCGGACAACAACCAGGTCCAGGATGGCGGCCTCAATCCCACGGGCTGCACATTCCCGCGCGATCAGCCCTTCCCCATCCAGGTCACCCTTACCGTGACAGCCACGTCGGCTACAGCGCAAATCGGGGTTGCGGGCACCGTTGCGAACTACACCCTGCATCAGTATCCGTCTTCGTTCAGTTCGGTCGCATTTGCCCAGCAGAATCCGGGTGGCAGCGGGTTTGATGTCACGGATATTGTTGTGACGTACACGGCCCAATAGAACCCTCGTGACAAGAACCTTTGTGACACGGAATTCGTGACCGGAATCGCGATCGTCATGTTTCTGTTAGCCACAAGCGACGTTGCGGAATACAAGCGCAATGTTATGTCTCGCTTTGCTTGGCTGCCTGCAGTTCGCGACCGTAATGGTGTTTAAGATTGGCCGGAGTAAGCAATTGATGTTTGATGAAAACCGCCCGCGGAACCGCGATCCTCTCACTTAATATGTCGACGGCAAGCGCAATGAGCTGTTCGCCATATCGTTCAGGGAAATAGGCTACTGAGCCGATCAGTCGCGAGCTTGGGTGGTGCATTTCCAGACGAGCCTCTATCGAGCAGTTTTGCCCAACAACCGCACAATCATGAAGACGTCCCGCATCTTTAAACGCCTCGAGAGCTCCAATGGCGCTCGGGTCGTTGATTGTACTCACAAGGATCCTGCTCGCATTGGACGCATTGAGATAGCACCTGACTGCTTCGCGGCTTACATCGCGCCGCCAGTCTCCGTCCACCGTCGTAACCTTGGCATTCGCTGAATTGGGCAACACTTGATGAATGCCTAGAAGGCTTCCCGTAAGTCTCGCTTCGGGCAACGTTCCCCCTCGGATAGAGCCGATCAACAGAATTTCGTCGACTTCTCCCTTCCAATTCTGTTCAGCCCAGCGGGCTAAGTGCCGGCCCGCAGTGAGCCCCGCCTGACAATTATCGACTCCAAAGTAGATTGCGTTGGGATGAGGAATCTCGATGGCAATGAGTGGCACATTGCGCCGGTTTCCGCGTGCTGAAATCACCGAGGCAACCTGACCATAGGTGTGGAATTCCATAGCCAGGTCGATGTTTTCAGCCAGCAGTCTTTTAGCGTTCGCTAGTGCGATCGCTGGGCTGTAATGGCTGTCAAGGGCCACTAGATCAACACCCGCCTGGGTCGCACTTTCCACCAGCCCACGAGAGACGGCCCGGTAAAACGAGCTGTCGCCGGTCTCCGCCAGGTAGCCAATTTTGTACCTGTGAGCCGGAATGAGGCCGCTTACGAGCCGGTATCTACGGGCTGCGTCTTTCACAATGATGCCGTTTGCCTGAAGTGTGGCAACCAACCGGAATACAGTTGGCCTGCTTAAGCCGGCTCTCTCGGAAAGCTCGAACAAAGGCAAGCTTCCCTGGCTCTGAAGAATGCGCACAATCCGACAGGCCCGTGCCACAGATTCAATTTGATAGGGAACAACTTCTTTGGGTGGGTGCCCGGCAATGCGGCTTTTTGTCACAAACGACGATTTCATGAACCGAAATCTGCTGTCAAACGCCAGGTGGTGGCCGATCGAGGTCATGCGCACGCAATACTCAGTACAGTCCATAAAATAAAAGAGTTAAGCCACGTCGTGATTCTGCTTGTATTTCATCCAGCGAAATATTTATGCCGGCGAGTCCCTGGTCTTGACGGGTGTTCAACCCCGCGCCTAGTGTTCCATCGGTGACACAGTTCGCTTATTGAAACTGCATTCTATTTTAGGGAGCACCGCCGATATAAATCGGCGCCATAGCGGGAGTTCTCAGATTGTGTTTACCCGAACGACGGAAAGGGCGACCCCTGGGTTCTGAGGTGGACGTCGTCCATTAGCCCAATGCTCATTTGCACTCGCCCCGGTTACGTAAAGATAAATTGATTGTTCAAACGATCTATAAATTTCGAGAGGCAACGATTATGTCGACAAACTCTGCAGGACGAATGGGCAGAAAGCTGGCCGCTTTTTGTCCGAAGATTTCAATCCTTCTCAGCGTTGTCATGCTGGTCGCTGGGGAAGCATTCGTAGGCCAACCGGGATTTGCGCAAACCGAGCTTGGCTCCATAACCGGAACCATCCAGGACAACACCGGCGCAGCAATTCCCAATTGCCAGGTGGACATCAAGAACTTGAATACATCGGCAGCCCGAACGGTGAAGACGGATCAAAACGGTTTCTACACCGTCCCTTCGCTCACCGTCGGTCCTTATCAGATCACAGCGACCATGAGCGGTTTTCAGCGCGCGGCCAAGACGATTGAATTGACTACGAGCGGGGCCAATGAGGATATCCAGCTGACCGTCGGCAACGTCCAGGAGCAGGTGACGATCAACGCAGCTTCAGGATCGGTCGCGCTGCAGACCGACAGTCATGAGGTGGCAACCTCGGTTTCGTCAACCCAACTCGTCAACCTGCCCAACAATGGCCGCAGCATCCTGAATATCGCCACCCTGGGTCCGGCTTCCCAGCCCGGTACCGACGTGGGCGTGGACGTGGGCGATGAAGGCTTTTACAACCAAACCGCGGCATCGGTCATCATCTCCGGACTCGGCAACGCGCACGCAGCGTTTCTGCAGGATGGCGTCGCCAATACCAACCTGCTCACGCAGACGGCGAATATCCTGGCTTCGGTCGAGGCTACGCAAGAGGTGAGCACACTGCTGAACGGCGCGCCGGCCCGGTTCAGCCAGCCTTCGGTGATCGATGTGATCACCAAGGGCGGCTCCAACCAATTTCATGGAACCGCATACGACTTCCTGCAAAACGACGATTTCGATGCCACCAACTGGTTCGCAACCAGCAAACCGGCCAAGCGCTACAACCAGTTCGGGGGCAACCTCGGCGGCCCCATCCTGAGAAACAAAGTCTTCGCCTTTTTCGATTATTCCGGGCTGAGAAGTAGGACTTCTAAGGTGAACCGGGACCGCGTGCCGACGGCCGCGGAGCGGGCAGGAGATTTTTCCGCCGACAATCTCACTCTGTATGATCCGTCCACTTACAATCCAGTCACCGGGACTGATTCGCCGTTCCCCAACAACAGGCTGCCGGCCATCAGTCCATTCGCTCAGCTATGGCTGGCCAACTATCCCCAGCCGAATACTCCCCTCGGCGCGGATAACGTCAACTATGTAATCAACCTGCCAAACATCAGCAACTACGACGAGTATCTCGGCCGGGTTGACTACAACATTTCGGGGACGGACCAATTGTTCGGCACCGTGTCCAGGCTCGAGAACAATGTCGGCAGCGACAGCATTACGCCCGGGCTTTTCGGCATCTTCAACGCGCTCAAAGGCACCAACATCTCCGTCGCCGAGACCCATGTCTTCAACTCCAACATCGTCAATGTGATCAAGGCCGGTTACAACCGCAGTAACCTTTTCCGTACGCAGCAAGGTGAGGGCACAACGAACTACGCGGCGAAATACGGGCTGGTGAACGTGAATCCCGTCCCGCAGCAATACACGCCCCCTCAAATCAACTTGACCAACTACACCTCACTGGGCGACCCGTACTCGCCTCAGGGCGCAATCCAGAATCGCTTTCAGTACGGAGACGAGGTGACCTGGAAGCGCGGCAGGCACACCATCACCTTTGGCGGAGAGGTCGTCCGGACGCAATTTGACGGGAACTGGGTCGTTGGTAACAACGGAATCTATAACTTTGACGGCAGCGCGACCTCGGGCTACATCGGCGGGGTGCGTAGTACAACGGATCAGGGCAACGCCCTCGCCGACATGGAACTGGGCTTTCCCCGCACCGCCAATGCGGCGACAGGCGTCACGCTGGGCGATTTTCGGGGTTATGATGTCGCCGGTTACGTTCAGGACGACCTGAAGCTTACCCCCACACTCACGCTCAATCTGGGGTTGCGTTATGACTTCAACGATCCGCCCACGGACAAAAATGGACATGGCGGTCTCTTCAACGTCGCGGAAAACCGCGTGATCCCCGGGACCTGGAACACCAACTACAACGATTGGGGGCCGAGGGTCGGATTCGCCTATTCGGTGTTCCCTACTACCGTGCTTCGCGGAGGCTACGGGATGTATTATGCCCCGATCCTCTACAACAACCTTCAATTTGAACTGCTCTATTCGCCGAATTTCGTGAACCAGTCGTACACCTTTGACGTTGCCGGTCCGGTGGACATTCAGCAGCTGTTCGCGTCCGGCGCTTCCACTGCCGGGCAGCAAAATTACACGCTCACCAAGACGCTCAAAGACACATCCGTGCAGGAGTGGACCCTGAATGTGGAGCAGTCGCTGAATTCGACCACGCTCTTCACACTGGGCTACATCGGAAACACTACTCGCCATCAATCGGCGCGCGCTGATCTTAACCAGCCATACGCACTTGCGCCCGGCAATACCAGCGGGATTTTGGACCTTAGGCCGAATACTGCTGTTGGTTCCACCGATGGTCAGCTGAACGTTCTGCCGGCAAACTACAACGCACTCATCGCGAAACTTGAGCATTCCTTTAGCGGCGGACTTCAGTTCCTCGCCAGCTATACCTTCTCCAAGGCAATGGATATTCTGGATGGCGACAACTCAGATATCCAGGATCTCTACAATCCTCACCTGACGTATGGGCCGGCAGGCTTCGATCGCACCAACAATTTCGTGCTGAGCGCGGTGTATCAACTGCCGTTCGGCCCAGGTAAGAAGTTTCTCAACCA
This sequence comes from Acidobacteriaceae bacterium, assembly GCA_035695685.1. Lineage (GTDB taxonomy): Bacteria > Acidobacteriota > Terriglobia > Terriglobales > Acidobacteriaceae > PALSA-350. Next base: position 9,285 of record DASRRN010000589.1, read on the forward strand.
AGGCTCATTTGTCGATCGCGAGCTGTTTGGGGGGTGGCAACTTTCAGGGATTCAGCAGTCTGCTACCGGCCAGCCGATCCAGATCACCGCCAATAACAACGCAGACACGAGCTCGGTGCACTCCGTTTATGCGAACAAAGTCTGCGCTGGGATCCCGCCCGGTGGTCACCCCAGGCTGCAGTTCTACAATCCCGCCTGCTTTGTGCAGCCGGCTACTGGCCAATACGGTACAGCCAGAAGCGGTCCGCGCCAGCCAGGGCTGAACATTACAAATCTTAGCCTGCAGAAGGCGTTCGCTATTACCGAAACGCAGCAGTTACAGTTTCGGGCCGAGGCGTTCAGCGTCTTTAATCATCCGAATTTTGGATCGGGAAGCTACAGCGTGACCAACCCTAGCGCCGGACTGCTCACCTTCGAGGTTCCGGCGGCGCCACGCGTGCTGCAACTTGCGCTGCGATATTCGTTTTAACGCTGCGCCGTCATGTTTGAAAACGGGTATGCAAGCATGACGGCGCGTCCCTTTCCAAGACTGTGAACACCAATCATTGGAGCCGTATTGATGAGTGTGACACGACGTAATTTTCTGATCGGCAGCGCCTATGGAACAGGGGCTGCCTTAACCGCGGCAATACGGCCGCCCGTCTGGATGTTCGCCCGGGAAGCGTCTCCTGAACTGGCTCCCTATTTGACCGGCATGAGAATGGCGGCCACTCCGGCATCGTTTTACCGCGCCTACCGTTCCAGGGTAGTTCAAACTCCCTCCATCACCACGTGGGTACAGATCGATCTAAATAAAACAGTGGCCATAGAAGCCATTCAACTATTCCCAGCCTCAGAGAAGATGTATCCGGGGCACGATCGGTACTACGGCGGCGAGGGATTTCCCCTGCGCTTCAAGATCGAGGCTGGGGATGATGAGGGGCTCAGCCGGCCGCAGGTAATCGCCGACTTCACGCAGGCAGATTTTCCCGATCCGGCAGACAACATCACACAATATCCGGCCCACGGAGTGAAGGCACGCTATGTACGCGTGACGGCGACTAAACTGCGTACGGTAAAAATACCGCCGGCCAAAGAATTCGCGCCGCTGGGTGCGGAACCGGCGGACAGTAAGGACTTCACGCTCACGATTGCCAAAATCGCGGTGTTGTCGGAACGCCATGACGTCGCGGTACACTGCAACGCCACCGCCGACCCGGAAAACGGGAATACTCAAGAAGAGCTGAAACAACTCACGCGCGCACCACGGCAAGATGGCGAGACCGTCCTCATGGACCACCCACACCTGGTGACCGATGCGTCTACCTGGAAGCGGCCACAGTTTAAAGCGGATCCGCCGAAGAGCGGAGTGACGCTGGAGGGCGGACTGTTCCAAACCGTCATGGAGAACAACATTCAATATTTGCTGAACACCTATACGGTGGAGCAATTGTTGCGCCAGTTTTACGAAAGGACCGGGAAGGTCACTGGCTTCAGGCCGACTGGGTCGCAGATCTTCTGGGAAGAGGACCTGGCCGGGTCGAATGCGGGCCGGTTCCTCATGGGCGCAGGCAATACGGTGCGGTGGATCGATGATCCGGAACTGCGGCGGCGGCTGAATGCTGTGGTGGATGGAATTGAAGAATGCCGCCAACCGAACGGCTACATCATGGCGTATCCCGAAGACACGATCTTCTATTCGGAACGGGCGGCGTACACTCGCGCGTGGCTTACGCATGGGCTACTCGAAGCCGGCTATGCGGGCAATACCAAGGCGCTGCCAATGCTGCGCGGCTACTATGACTGGTTCAATCAGCAGGCTTTTCTTCCCCAGATGCTGCGTGGGGCGATCCAGGGTGGACAAGGCATGATCGCAAACACACGCGTGAGTCTGAGCCCGGTGGGAAAGCCAGATGATGCGCACGTCATCCAACGCTACTATCAGGAAGAGGGCTGGCTAAACGGTCTGGCGAGGCGAGAGAAGGAGCAGGTGTGGCAGTATCCTTACGACCGCCCGCACTGCTATCTGCTGACGGATCTTGAAGCATATTTCGATATGCACCTGATCACCGGCAATAAGCGTTATTACGATGCGGTGCTTGGAGCATGGGAGTTATATCGGGATCACTGGCAGCAGCAGGGCGGGAGTATCTCCATCATTGAGTTCGAGAACGATCCGCCTGATAGTAACTATCTCCACCAGAAACTCGGCGAACTCTGCGGAAGCTCTTTCTGGGTATTTCTGAGCCAACGTTTTCAGATGCTTCACCCCGACGACGAGCGCTTTGCGGCGGAAATTGAGAAATCGATTTACAACGTGGGAATGGCTAACCAGGACGGTGCCGTGGGCCTTCG
>DASRRN010000590.1:0-5344 GCA_035695685.1 Acidobacteriaceae bacterium
TTGGTAAAGCAACTCACGGTTCCCTCGTGGCAGACCAGCCCGTCGCCTTCGACAATCACGCGAAAAAGCACCGCATCCTGGTCGCAGTCGGTTGCAGCCGACACTACCCTCAAGCGGTTTCCGCTGGTTTCGCCCTTCATCCACAGTTTTTGCCGGGTTCGGCTCCAAAATGTCACAAAGCCTGTTTCCAGTGTTTTGGCGTAACTTGTGTCGTTCAGAAAGCCCACCATCAGTACCTCGCCGCTTACCGCGTCCTGCACGATTGCAGGCAGCAAACCTTCCATCTTTGCAAAATCGAGTTTCACTGCTTCGGTCATCGCCAGACCTCTCCCTTTTACTTTCTCTCCGAGCAAACGAAAAAAAGCCCGCTTGCGCATTTCGCGCCGGCGGGCTCGTTCTGATTCTGGTTTCCCGGCCTCTTATTGCTGGCCGGAACCGTCCGCCGACACGCTCGTCACGTGGTGATGATGATGACGATGATGGTGGGTGCGGACTTGCATATCTATTAGAAAGCTAACCGCGTCTGTACCCGATGTCAACCTGCGGTCTGCTACCATGCGCCTGACGCATTTTTGCTATTGGCATAGTCGAGGAGACTATTCTGAACGCGGCCATTCCGCCAAAGAATGGCCGCACCTGGCGAATCCCGCCAGATCACCGTAATAGTAAGAATGCTTTATGGGGTCCATGCAAACGAACCTCACCAAACTTCCGTACCTGTTGCTGGCCATATTGATTGTGGGTTCGATGCTCTTTTATGCGGCCAGCACGGCTGCGATCTTCGACAGCTTTCTCAATCCCGACCGCGTGCGGCCGCCACTGGACTACTCCCGCGAGGCCCGCTTCCCGGTGCTGCCTGAGTCGAAACGCGCCGGCATGCAAGCCGAAGATGACGTGATTTCCGTCAATGGAGTTCCATTCATGGGAATGGCCGGGCTCATTGGCCAAACCTTTCACGCCCGGCCGGGCCAAACCTTCTCTATCGTTTATCGCAATCGATTGGGTGGGATGCATACGGCGCAAGTGCAGCTGATGGCGCGGCGCACCAATCCTCCCAACCTCTCCGGCTGGCTGATCAACATCCTATTAGTGCTCCTCTTTCCTGCATTCTGCCTCTTGCTTGGCTATTGGGTGGTACTGGCCAGGCCGCTCGAGTGGAACGCCTGGTTTCTGCTGGGCATCATGAATGTGGTTCCCGCGTTCATCGGCCGAACCGGATATTTCCCCGGCTTCCTCGCGCCGTTCACTATCTTCTGGCAACTGTTCGCCTTCCAATGGATGTACGTCTCGCTCATCCTGTTCAGCATCTACTTTCCGGTCCGCTCCCGCACCGACATCCGCCACCCATGGATCAAGTGGCTCATCATTGTTCCCCAGGTCGCGATCATTCCCGCCCAAATCTGGCTGGGATACGGCCGGCTTTACCACGTCCGCGCTGTCCGACCCTACCTTTCCGCAACCCCCCTGATGCTCGCGCAAAACTTCTTTGACGCGGTCTCTCTGTGCATCTTCATTGCCGCTATCGTCGGCAAGCTCTTCGCGGTTCCCGCTCCCGCGCCGGATGCTCGCCGCCGCCTGGGAGTGGTAGCCGCTGGTTCGCTGCTTGGGCTTGGTCCGTTGCTCGTGCTATTGGTAACGTCTACGCTTTCGGAGCAGACGTTCATGGAGGTGGCGCCTTCCTGGGCCCTCGTCACCGTGGGGATTCTGTTCACATTATTTCCCCTTTCTCTGGCCTACACCGTCATCGTGCAGCGCGCCCTCGACCTGCGCATCATCCTTCGCCAGGGCACGCGGTACGCCTTCGCCCGCGGCACGCTATGGGTGCTGCAAGTGATCGTCTTTACCTTTCTTGGTTTCCGGCTCTTCCACAATTATTTTGCCCATACCTCCGGCCCGGTGGCCCAGCTAATCACCCCAGTGGTGTTCGTCGTCGTTGTCCTGTTTCTGCATTTGCGCCTCGCGCGGCCGCTCTCCCTGTGGGTTGACCGGCGCTTTTTCCGCGAGGCCTACTCGGTCGACCAGATCCTGGTGGATCTTTCCGAACAGGCGCGGACCTTCACCGAGACCGAGCCCTTGTTGCGGACGATCACCGAGCGCATCAGCCAGACCTTGCATGTGGACCGCATCTCTTTCCTTTTGCGCCAGGGAAAGCTCTTCCAACTGCAGTTTGCCCAGGGGATTCCGGACGGGGTCGATGTATCCCTGCCGGAAAACTCCTCCACTTTGCGCGCTTTGGCCCTTGACCGTAGTCCCAAGCGGGTCTATCGCGAGCATCCCGACCCCTGGCTGGCGCTAGCCGCTCCAGCTGAGGTCGCGGTTCTCGACCGGCTGGAGGCTGAGTTGCTACTGCCATTGCCGGGCCGGGCCAGTCTCATCGGGGTCATGGCTCTGGGGCCCAAGCTCAGCGAAGAGCCTTATTCCCGCTCCGACCGGCGGTTGCTTTCGTCTGTGGCTTTGCAAACCGGCCTGGCCATCGAAAACAGTGCGCTGGTGCACCACCTGGCCCAGGAGTCGGCGCAGCGCCAACGCATTGATCGTGAAATCGAGATCGCCCGCCAGGTGCAGGAGCGGCTGCTGCCCCAGATCTATCCTTTGGTAAAGGGTATTGACTTCGCCGGCTACAGCCGCACCGCGCAGGAGGTTGGCGGGGACTATTACGACTTTATTGCCCTCGAAAACGGACGCCTGGGCATCGCCATCGGCGACGTCTCCGGCAAAGGCATCTCTTCTGCCCTGTTGATGGCCTCGATCCGTGCCGCTCTGCATGGCCTCACTTTCAGCGGCACGCTCAGCCTTGCCAGGATCATCGAGGGTCTCAACCGAATCATTTACGATTCCTCCACCAGCAATCGCTTTGTCACTTTTTTTTTCGGCGAATACGATCCTTCTACGCGCACGTTGGATTACGTGAACGCCGGGCACAACGCGCCCGTACTCTTGCGTCCTACGGCACCGGGGCAGGATAGTTTCTGCAGCCCGGAGGGTCCGTGCATGGTGCAGCGTCTGGAAACCGGAGGTCCGGTGCTTGGCATCTTTACCGACGTTCAATATGAGCAAGGCCGGCTTCAACTGCAACCCTACGACGTCCTCATCGCTTATACCGATGGGATTAGCGAAGCCATGACCACCGGCTACGAGGAATGGGGAGAGGATCGCCTGCTCGCGGCGGCCAGATTGAACAACCACCGCACCGCGCAGGAGATCGTCACCGCAGTCGTGGAGTGCACCGACCGGTTTACCGCCGGCGCGGAACAAAATGACGACCTCTCCCTGGTCGTCCTGAAGGTGCTCTGAATGCCTTTCCCCCGGCTGGTTGCGTGGACGTTTTTGTATTTGGCCGCCGTCGTGCTCCACGCCCAAACGCTACCGGTCGAGTACGCAACCTTCATGAGCCATGGCAAGGCGGTGTCGTGCGCGGTTTATGACGCACGCGACGCCACTGCCACGATTATCTATTTGCGGGGTACGGGTCCTTCGGATCTCGCCCTTGGCCGGATGCAGGCCCGGTTCTTCTCCCAGCAAGGTTTCCGTGTCCTGCTGGCCGACTATTTAACCGTTACGCCGGCAGTCGAGCTCACCGGCGCAAATTATCGCCGTTGGGCCCAGGTGGTCCAGGATATCGTCGCCGAACTACGCTCTCGCCCCGTGCCGAGGACCAGGAAAATCGCGATCATCGGACAGGGCTTGGGAGCGTCGGTCGCACTGCTTGCCGGTTCCCGCAAGATGGGTGTCGACGCCATCGCCGAATGGTCTGGCCTGCTCCCCAACCAATTTTTTTCCCAGGTGCAGAACCTGCCGCCTCTGCTGATCCTTCACGGCGAACAGGATAAGCAGGTGCCAGTCGTCAACGCCCGCCAGCTTATCCGCCTTTGCGAGCTCAAAGACTTCACCTGCGAAGCCGGAATTTATCCCGACGAGGGCCACATCTTTAGCAGCAAAGCGACAGACTCGGCTAACCAGCGCGTGCTGGCCTTTTTCCGAACCTACTTATGGGCAAGCCTGCCGACGAAGGCCGAGTAGCACTCGCGAGGAAGACTCAAAAAGAGCGAGGGAACGAAGGGCACGGCTTCACAAGCTGCCGAAAAACTCAATGCTGAAGGTACAGGAGGGCAGGTACGGGCTTGAAGAGGGTATGTGAGAACGGGAAGAGAAACAGCAGGTCCCTCCACTTCGCTACCCCGGATTTCCTGTGGACCTTGGTGGCGTTGGATTGAACTCATGCGCCTTTCCTTAAAGAGAAAGGCGCACACGCGGCTTTGTCCAGTGCTGCTTGGCAGGAAATCCGGGTACGCTCCGGTCGGAGGCTGTGACTTTTTTAATTTCCCTTGTAGTCTGTGGCCGGAAAGCTCCGAAGAGCACCTGCCAACAAGCATCGCCGGGGTTCCCTCGGCCATGCTCGGGACAGGCTCTTCGACTCCGCGCCATAAAACCCTCTGTTATGCAATAGATCTGCGAGGCGCTTCGCTCGGAGGTTGTGACTTTTTTGATTTCTCCCATTGTTTTGGTGGCCGGAAAGCTGTGAAGAGCATCGGCCAACGAGCATCCTCGGGGTCCTTCGACTACGCGCTGTCAACCCTCTGTTAGGCGATAGATCCGCGAGGCGCTTCGCTCAGGATGACGGTCTTGTGGGAGTTTTGAAAAACATTCCGGTTGGGTGTGCCAAAAATGAGAAACATCAAAAAAGTCACAACCTCTCAGGATGACGACTTTGTTGGGGAGCTTGCAATACAGCTAGTTGGATATGCGGCAAGCACGAAAGATCTAAAAAGTCACAGGCTCTCGGGATGACAAAGGAAAGAGGGATGGCTCAAGTGAGTTCGGTTCTCACGCAGACTCCTGAAGAGGGTGCGTGAGAGCTTCAGCCTTATGAAAGGAGTATCCATCGAAGGGCACGACTGTGCCCCTGAATGGCGGCGGGTTGATGAGGGCCTTAAAGGGTGTGTGCGAGAACGAACGCTTTTGCGACCAGACACCGCGAGGCCCGAAGGGCCGACCGCCAAAGGTCAGCCCAGTCCGGAAGGACTGGGTATCCATCATGACGACGACGAGCGCCGTAGGCGCGGCACCCTTCCTACTGGACGATGCGATGCATAAACCGGGCGCATGACCGATGTGTTTATGGAAAAACCTTAGTTAATTTAGTTATCAAGGCACGGGTTGAAAACCCACGCGAGTATTGAAGAGGACCACACCATCTTATTTTCGCAGTGCATTGCAAGTCGCGCGCAGGGTGAATTCCAATGACTCGCGCGGAATCTTCTCGATAAAAGGTTGAATGATCCAGTTGAGGCCATTTGGTACGGATCGCGAAAGCGATACCGATTCGATTTGCATGTAGAGACCG
>DASRRN010000591.1:0-7810 GCA_035695685.1 Acidobacteriaceae bacterium
AGCGGGGGCAGCGGATTCCCCCTGGCAGCGAGTTGGTCGATCGCCGCAGCTGCGTGTAGCGCACGCTCGCGGCTCAGCGCAAGATAAGCATTGATGACCGCGTTCTGCGCTTCAATCTCCGCAAAACAAAGCTCCGCCAACTCGGTTGCGCTGGGGTTCGCATCGCGCACCGCTGTTTGAACCTCGGCAATACAAGTCTGCTTCCAATTCATAATTCCATTATCGTTCCTGAGGAAGATTCCGGGAACCAGTTTTGCCTAGCCGCCAAACCTTCGGCCCTGGTTTTTCGAGCTAGTGAACTTCCTGCTGGGACGGCAAAGTGTAAATGTGATCTGTTTCTTTTTTTGGGATCGCTCTGTTCAATATAACCAGTTCACCAGCCTTCTCCCTGGGGAAGGTTCGTCCATCACCAGATCGACCATTGGCGTCGCGTTTGGCCTTATATAATTTGGCGATACTGCACATACTCGTTGCCAAGGCTGACTCCTGGAGGAATTGATTTGCATGTCGCACTCAGCTGTATTCGAAACCAAGTTGCGTGCGGAATCTCAAACAGAGTTCTTTGACCGTCATCCCGCGCTGCCGATCGTTCTGCTGATTTTATTTCCGTTTGCAGTGCAGGCGCCGTTTTGGCTGCTGGGCCTGAGCACCGATCCCATCTGGTTCTATTCGAGCATTATCACTGGCACGCATGTTGTCCCAGGTTCACCTTTTCTTGATCCAAATGCCGGATTCACGTCGCAGGCTCTGGGCCATCTTGCAGCATGGGACTGGCTGCACGGAGTGATCCCCTGGTGGAATCCGTACACTGGCATTGGAGTGCCTCTAGCGGGAGAGTTGCAGCCAGGTGCATTCTTCCTGCCGTTCAATTTATTGCTCATACTCAAGGAGGGCGTGCTCTGGCAACGGATCGCCGTGCAGATCACTGCGGGACTTGCGACCTACGCGCTCTTGCGTGAGCTCGGACTCAGCCGGCTGGCAGCATTTCTGGGTGGCGCCGTCTTTGCGGTGAACGGTGTGATTGCCTGGACACCAGGACCCGCGGCCGTGTACTGCTCGTCGCCTTTTCTTCCGTGCTTGTTATGGGGCATTGAACGCGCGCGAAAGCCGCGACAAGGCGCTGCAAGTATCCTCGCCATCGGGCTGGCGATTGCATGGTCGATTCTTGCCGGCTTCCCTGAGCCAGCTTATATCAGCGGGTTACTCGCTCTCGCCTGGGGACTCTACCGGCTGGCTTCCGCACCGGTGCGCTGGGTTTTTGCAAGGCGTGCGCTCGGTGGCTTCGCACTCGGGTTGCTGGTTGCCGTGCCGCTACTGATCGCTTTTGTAGATTACCTGCTTCAGTCAGACTCCTTTGACGTCCACAAAAAAGTTGGGATGTCAATGCCTTGGGCATCACTCCCACCGATCGTGATGCCCTATGTCTATGGACCTTTGAACGTGCTCGTTGACACATGGGGAAGTTTCGGAGGCTACATAGGAGCTCTCGTCCTTGTCATGGCGCTGGTCGGGGTCATGCGCAAGTCAGCGGATCGTGGTCTCAAGCTTCTGCTGCTTATATGGGTTCTGTTGTGTTGGGCTCGAAACTTTGGTGTGCAACCGATCACAGCGATCATCGATCACCTGCCGTTACTGAATCGGGCTATCTTCTTCCGATATGTGGGTGCGTCCTGGATACTGGCGTTGACCATTCTCGCAGCGTATGGTCTCGATGAGTTTCTCCGCACCACGCCACGACGCCGCAACGGCTTTGTGATTGTCATGATCCTGCTCTTAGCTTGCGTTGCCCTAGCGTGGCCGCAGAGGGCCTTCTGGGGATGGTCCCACGGCAAAGCGCTCGTCATGTTCGCGTTCCTGGGGGCCGCACTTTTCTGGGTATTCGCTGGACTGACCGCACTCGGGCTGGCATGGAGGATTTCGCACCCGGAGACGCGCCGGACAGCCATGGCAGGCCTGATAATTTTCGATGCTGCAGTCATGTTCATGGCGGCGCAGGTGAGCGCAAGACGAAATAACCAAGTGGACGTGCAAGCGATGCAATTCCTGCACGATCATCAAGGACTGTCTCGCAATTACACGCTGGGCCCGCTCGCGCCCAATTACAGCGCCTATTTTCAGGTGGCCAGCATCAATCACAATATTCTTCCGGTTCCGAAGTTATGGGCGCAATATGTCGATCATCATCTGCTGCCTGGCTTTCAAAGGGACACCGGGGTCACTTTCTTCTGGCCGGCCTGGGGTGACACCAGCGACGCCGGGGCGCGGACATTCAGCAGGAATCTGGCAAACTTTCGCGATGTCGGAGTCAGGTATGTCTTAACAAAGCCTGGCCAGAGCGCACTCCCAACGATCTACCTCGATGCGACCGATTCGAACCTGCCACTTGAGGGTGAAAGGAAAACGCGAGCTGAGGAACCGAGAGTTCTCGCGTGGTTCCAATCAGTGGCCGACAATCCGGCAAAGCCGGCAGCCGAGCGTTTTGTTTTGAGAGCCGTTGTCCATTCACTCAGGCGAGTGGTGCCTGTTGTGAAGGATCAATCAATCGTTGCACATGCAAAAAATGGACCCCCCGTGAGCCAGGATGAGAACTCGACAGCTCTTCAGTCGAATAATCTACTTCTCTGGCCCGGTCAGGCCGCGGAGACCATCGTTCCGATGCCGGCGGCCTTCGCTCAATCTGCGATCGATGGAGTCGGAGTGCTTATCGCGAATAACGATGGCCCCGCAGATGGTGAGCTTGAGGTCAGGATTTGTGCCGAGCAAGTGTGCCGGTCGAACCTGGAATCCCTTTCCAAATCTGGCAACAGTCCGTTCAGTCCGTTCTTCGAGGTACATCTCGATAAGCCGCTTGCCGCGCTTCCAGGAACCCCGTTGCATTTGACCTTCACCCACCAGGGCGGATCCAGGCCGATGGCGCTGGCAGTTTCTGCTGGAATGAACCAGCAACTCCGGGGACCAGACGGTGCGCTCCCCGATAGACGATTGCATATCACTTTTAAGGATTCCATGGTTTTGCACGGCTTCCATAAGGCTTACGGGGATTCCGTGATGGACATCTGGGAGGTGCCTGAACCAGCGCCTTACTACGAAGTGATGGACGGTGGCCCTTGTACCCTTGGGACGGAGCAGCGGGAGGACGTCACAGCGGTCTGCTCGTCTCCTGCCAAATTGCGGCGCAGGGAACTCTATATGCCTGGGTGGAACGTGAGGAATAATCGCGCAGCCATCGAAGCGGTTCAGCAGGATGGCATCTTCCAGGCGACAACTCTGCCGGCCGGGGTTAGTAAGGTTCACTATAACTTCACGCCTCCTCACATGGAGATTGGCTGGATAGCGTGCCTGACGGGCGTTGTGGGGCTGTTTTGGCAACTACTTCGGATCGCACGCGACAGAAGAGACGAGACAGGTGTCACGTCAGAGGAGTGAACCCGGCATCCTCGATAGATATCAGCAGCCTTGATCGGGCCGTCAGCCGCATGATCGGCTTTCGCAGGAGGTTCGTGCGAACGCCAAGCTACAAGCTGCTAAGATCAAGTGGCACAATCCGATAAGGTAAGTCTAGCCTCTACCGTCTGATGGAAATCGAAGGATGAAAAGTCGTGTTATTTCGATCGTTGTGCCTTGCTATAACGAATCGAAAACCTTGGAAACAATTATTGCCAGGGTGCTCGTCGCCGATGTCTCCGGGTTGGACCGAGAGATCATAATTGTTGATGACGGATCTCAAGACGACTCTGTGAACATCGCAAAGGCTCTTGCGGAACGAAACTCGAACATACGCGTACTCGAGCATAGAAAAAACCAGGGCAAAGGTGCTGCCCTCCGGACGGGATTCCAAGCTGCCATCGGAGAGATAGTCCTCGTCCAGGATGCCGATCTCGAATACAGCCCCAGCGACTATCCGCGGTTGCTTGCTCCCATCCTCGATGATCGTGCCGACGTAGTCTACGGCTCCCGATTTCGCAGCGGCTCTGAGATGCGCGTGCTTTTCTTTTGGCACAACGTCGGCAACAGTATTTTGACACTGATGTCCAACATGATGACCAACATGAATCTTACCGATATGGAGACTTGCTACAAGGTCTTTCGTCGCGAAGTTATTCAGGCGGTCACTATCCAGGAAGACCGTTTCGGCTTCGAGGTCGAAATCACAGCAAAAATTGCGCGGTTACCGGTAAGGCCTCGCATTTACGAGGTAGGTATCAGCTACAGCGGACGAACGTATAGTGAAGGAAAGAAAATTACGTGGAGAGATGGGGTTCGCGCAGTTTGGTGCATCCTCCGTTACAACATTTAAGGGGCCGGTCATTAGTTTCGCAACCTATTGAATCCTACAAAGTCCTCATGGCAGGTTGAGGTGCCGAACGCTGCCCGAAGCCGAACAGAGATGGAAATAGCGCCGCAGGGGCTAACCAGGCTGCGGAAAGATGAATGGTTTCTGCGGAAACGAGATGAAGAACGTACCCAAGGCCTAAAGGCCAGATGATTTGGTTGGGTTTATGTACGGGCCGAAGCCCGTACCTACCAGCCCATACCCTTCGGGAAACAAAGACGTACCTCAGGGGCTAAAGAGGCTGCGGAAAAACCGAATTCTTTGAAGGGGACGGCCTTCAGGCCGTTCGTAAGTGATTGAAAATCTGTTCGGCTTTAGCCGCTGAGGGGACGGGTTTCGCCCCCTGTTCGACCTTTTTCCGCAGCCTGTTTAGCTTTAGCCCGTTCTTTCGGAATGAACCGCTTTTCCGCTGGACTGAAGTCCAGCTCCCCCTGCTGAAGCAGGGGGCTCCCACCAGATTCGGGGTGGATGAAATCCGGGCTCATTTTCCGGTTCTCACGCAGACTCTAAAGCCCATATCTTTGTCGTGCCCTGATACAAAGCATGAGCGCGGTGACTTTGGAATTGGGTTCTCACCCACACTCTGAAGCGCTGGTGATGAATGGGCGGAGTGTGAGAACCGGAATCCTGGCGATTGGCCGCGGACGGATTGGACCAGCGTCCTACTCCGATTTGCTGGTGGACGTAGACGTAGACGGGGTTCCGGGAGTCGAAGCGCTGTCTGTCTTCGCGGCTGGTTTGTCAGCTGATCCCTTATCGGCTCCAGCTTTGGAGGCAGCAGCGCCCTCAGAGCCACTCCCGCCATCCTGCGACTTGCCCGAAGCAGCGGGCTTGGCAGCGTAATCCGTGGAGTAAAAACCCGAACCTTTGAAGTGCGGACGGGCCGGGGTTGAAATCAGCCGTTCGACCTCGCCCTGGCAAACCGGGCATTCCTTCGCATCTTCGGCAGAAAAGGACTGAATCCGTTCAAATCGATGTCCGCACTGTTTGCACTGGTATTCGTAAAGCGGCATTTGTGTTCCTTCAAGTTTGCAAGTTCTTCATTCGATCGCTGCGGGTACCGGCCGGCGATCAGCCAGCTCAATCAGGCGAACCTCGGTAATCGCTTCCGTCGACTGCAATGCGGTCAGTACCGACGACGTTACACGACCGTCGATCTGTACCACCGCGAGCGCATTGTGCTGAGCCGTCCGCACGCTGCGGCCCAAGGCAAAGTTCGCAATGTTCATCTTATGCTCGCCGAGAATGGTGCCGATCCGGCCAATCACGCCCGGCACGTCGAGGTTACGGATGAACAGCAGCGTTCCGTGCAGCGGGGCTTCGATATCGATGCCGTCGCAGGAGAGCAACCGCGGTGAACTGCCATGGAGCACTGTAGCACTCGCGGTAGTGTCTCCAGTGCGGGTATGCAGGATCAGCTTGAGCACCGTTCCCGCGCCGCCCGACCCTTCTTCCTTTTTGTCTTCATGGACCCTGATGCCGCGCTCAGCGGCGACGGAAAGGGAATTGATCCGATTGACATTATCAGAGTTCGCCAGCACGCCCTGAATGGCGGCGTTGCGTACCAACTCGGTCTTGCCCTGCGCCAGCCGCCCACTATACGAGATATGGATGCTCTCCAGATTTCCCGCGGCGAGTGGGGAGAGAAAGGCGCCCAGACGCTCGGCCATGAGGATGTAGGGGGAAACTTCCTGATACTCCTCATAGGTCATGGAGGGCAGGTTGACGGCGTTCTGCACCACCCCGAACTTCAGGTACTCCTTGACCTGCTGCGCAATCTGCACCCCAACCGCCTCTTGCGCCTCGCCAGTCGAACCGGCAATGTGCGGAGTCAGGATTACGTTGTCGAGACCGAAATAGGGTGAATCCTTCAGTGGCTCCTGGGAAAAGACGTCGAGGGCAGCGCCGGCTACCTGTCCAGACCGCAGGGCCTCTACCAGGGCTGCGTCCTCGATTAACTCGCCGCGGGCACAGTTGACGATGCGCACGTTCTTTTTCATCGTAGCCAGGGTCCCGGTGTTGATAATCCCCGTGGTCTGCGGGGTAAGTCCCACGTGCAAGGTTAGAAAGTCAGCTCCGCGGAACAACTCGTCCACGGAGCAAAGGCGCACACCATTCTCCCGGGCTACGGCAGGCGCGACAAAAGGGTCGTGGCCCAACAGTTCCATACCGAAGGCCTTGGCGCGTCTCGCCACTTCAAGCCCCACGCGGCCTAGACCGAGGATGCCAAGTTGCTTGCCTCGCAGTTCGGCCCCCTGGAGCGACTTCTTCTCCCACTTGCCGGCGTGCAGCAAGGTGTTGGCCCGAGGCAGTTGACGGGCTAAGGCCAGCATGAGCCCGATGGTCAACTCGGCGACAGCGATAGCGTTGGCGCCGGGAGTATTCATCACCACGATTCCTCGCCGGGTTGACGCATCGGCATCGATGTTGTCCACGCCCACACCGGCGCGTCCGATCACCCGCAACCTGGGAGCCGCCTCCAACAATGCTTCATCTACCTGGACTGCGGAGCGAACGACGAGCGCATCGGCGTCGGCCAATTCGGCGGCCAATCCGTTCTTTATCTGGTCGTGAGTTACGATCTGCCACCCGGCCTCGCTCTGGAACACAGCCAAGGTGGCTGGCGAGACTTTCTCTGCCAATACGATCTTCATTGTTCTCCTAAGGGGCTTTCTACACCGCGACGCAACTGCCGCAGCATCCAGCAGCAATCGCGTCGGGTCGACCGGTTCTTTATCGGGAGGAGGCACCTGCCGTGGCAAGCTCCCTGCGGGCGGCCTCATCGGGCGCTCGGGAAGCGAAAACATTCTGCGCGGCGATCAGAGCTTTTCCAAAAGCAAACCCAGGCAGTTTGAGCGCGTAGGCTACCTGTTCCAGCGCGCCAACCAGGGCGATGGTATCCATGTAGTCGAAATATCCGAGATGCGCGATGCGGAAGATCTGGCCCTTCATCTCGCCCTGTCCGTTGGTGATGACGGCAGCAAAACGGGTCTTCAACTCCTTGACGAAGGCGCCGGAATCCATACCCGGCGGGGACAGCACGGCAGTCGCCGCGGCAGCTGGAGAGTCAGGCGCAAAGAGCTTCAGACCTAGTGCTTCCACAGCGGCGCGGGTCATGGCAGCGCAGGTTTCCGCATTTTCCACCAGCTTCGCCCGGCCCGCCGCCAGGTCGCCGTCCGCCTGGCCAGCGATATAGTCGAAAGCCGCGCCCAGGGCAGCGATCAGCGACACCGCGGGAGTGTATGCGGATTCTCCCTTGGCGGCGGTCTTTCTCTCTTTGCGGAGATCGAAGTAATAGCGTGGATTGAGGCTGATCTCCATCAGATCCCAGGCACGGTCACTCACCGCGAGATAAGACAGTCCAGGCGGAATCATGACCGCCTTTTGCGACCCGCCAATCAGCACGTCTACGCCCCAGGCATCCATGTCGATGTGCGTGGTGCCCAGGCCAGTGATGGCGTCCACCACCAGCACGGC
>DASRRN010000592.1:0-29930 GCA_035695685.1 Acidobacteriaceae bacterium
TTACAGGCTGCGGAAAAACCGAATTCTTTGAAGGGGACGGCCTTCAGGCCGTCCGTAAAAGATTGAAAACAGGTCCGGCTTTAGCCGCTGAGGGAACAGCTTTCGCTCCCTATTCGACCTTTTTCCGCAGCCTGTTTAGCCCCTGGGGCATGCTTTCCTCCCCCGATCAGACTTTTTCCGCAGCCTGTCAAGACCCCTGTTCTGACCGATCATCCCGCAAAAGTCGCTCCTTACAGTGTCCATCAGGAAGTAGCCAATTGAACATTGAAAAGGCAAAATGACAAAGAAGTGACATTTTTGGACGATCATCTTCGATTACCATAGAGCCCCGCTTTGGCACAACCTCACGTACCGCTCACCGCGAGGTGCCCCAGTTGATCTGGAGAAGCCGGAGCCGAGCCCGGCGGACGCGAAAGCCTCCCAAACAGCACCGTCGCCACCACTGCAAGCCCGGCGATACAAAACAACGTTGCCGGGTAACCCAAGCGGACGATGGCCACTCCCATGGCCGTTGAGGCAATCGCCTGGCATCCGTACGTCACCAAAAAGGTAGAAGCCGAGGCGCTGCTTCGTTCGCTCGCAGGTATTTGGTCCATCAGCAGGCTAAAAATGCCCGGTTCATTCATATACTGAACCGCCATGTAGATCGGGTACACCCATCCCGCCAACGTGCCGCGATGAATCAACGCCAGAGAGGCTAACGCCGCAGCCGTTCCCAGTTGAGTCAAAATCACGCCTTTGACCAGCCCCATCCGCCCAAGCAGGAGAGGAGCACATAGGACAGCAACAAACTGGACCACCTGTGAGAGCGAGAAGACGAAGCCCATTTTTTTGAGAGAAAATCCCAGGTGGTGGGCAAAGTACACATTAGCAAACGGTGGGAACGAACCGGTAACCAGGGACCAGATCGCCATGGCGGGGAGGAATCGCCGCAGAAAAGGATTGGAAAGTCGCGAGAGGCGAACCCGCGGAGCCGCTCCAGGCAAACTTAGTTTGACTAGGGGAAGGATCGAAACAGCTGCTGCCCCACAAGCAAACTCAAGCGTGAGCCTGGTGGCCTCGCCTGCGGTGAATGGCCCCGCGGCGAATCCCTGCGGAAGGTGGCGGAGCCAGCCCGGCAGCTGCCCGGCAACCAGGGCGCCGAGTGCGGCAAGACCAATGCCGAAGGAAAACATGAGACTGAAAGCGAACGGGCGCTCCGGCTCGCGAGTCAGGCTGGCGACCGCGGGAGAAAGGCAGACCGCCCAGAAACATAGGGTCATCCCGGTGAGGATTGCAAGCCCGAACTGTGCCGGCTGAGCAAGAAAACAAATGCGAAGCACAGAGAAAACCACCGTGCACAGTAGGCCGCCCACCAGCGTACGACGGATGCCGAAGCGTTCGGCGCAAATGCCGGCGGGGATGGTACCTAATATGCCGCCCAATGCCGCCAAACTGCCAATCAGGCCTAGCGTTCGTTCGTTAAAGCCAAAACCGAGCAAATAGAGGTTAAAGAGAAAAAAGTAGATTGAGAATCCGAAGCTGAAGAACAGCGACGCAGCGAAGAAGAGCCAGAACTGCCCCCGGGGCGCCTTGGCGGCCAATCGGCGGAGGTACCCCAAAGATGCTCGGTTCATCTGGGTTTGCCCGGAGCGCTGGCCAGCTCATTGAGGCAATCGATCGCCTGCTGAAGATCCTGATAGCGAAGTTCATACACATCGGCGGTGGAGATGCTCCGGGCCGCTTCCGACTGCATCTCTTGAATCTTGTCCGGGAGCTGGAGGTATTGGTGAAAATACTGCCGGGCGGCTTCCTTGGGAAGCGATCGCAGTTCGGCGTTAGCCGATGGGACCCTATTAAGAAGAATGATGTTGTGAACCAGGACCTCGTCCGCTGTCGCGATTCCAGGCAACTCCGCGGTGGGTACCTCGATGGAAGGTTTGCCCTCGGCGCGAGGAGTGACGTCTCGGCCCTGCAGCTCGGGAAAAAGCTCCTTGGCTGACGGTCGAAAACGTAACTGATGCGAGTTGCCGATGACGCGGAGCTCAACAGTATGGTGCCTCAGATAGGCGGAGTCGTCTGAGGTAAAGACCCATCCGCTTCGCGCACAGGCGTAAGCCAGGGTCGACTTACCGGCGCCGGATGGACCGCAAAACAGCATGCCGCGACCGTGGCGGCTGACACAGGCAGCGTGTATTGGCGTCGCATAAGTGGTTGAGATAAGGATAAGAGCAACCGCCTCAAGGAAGTGGTAGCGTGCATAGCTCGGGTGCCGCACTGCGTCCTCGGTGAGCCAGGCAAAGGCAAACCCCGCCTTCAGATCGCAAATGGCCTGGTTGCGTGCGTCCGCAACAAGCGAGATCAAATGTTGTTGACCGCGAGCCACAGGCGCGGGCGGACAGCTTCCAGAGGTGCGGGCGGTAACTCCAACACGCATTTCGAGCGCAGGACCGGTATCGCGTTGTCGCGTATGGCCCCAACTCTCGTTGGCGGCATCCAGAACCGCCTGGCTGTTGGTGATGATCTCAAATCCGAAGCCAAGCGGGTAGAAGGTCGCTCGCAGAGGCAGTTCTACTTTGCACAAAAGTGGATCATCGATGGAAGAATCGCTTGCTTCTCTGGGCAAGGTTTCAGCCGCAATCGCTTCTTCCTGCTTGTCGGCCGTAGATGGCATTTGCACCTCTCTGAGCAACGCTGGAAAGCTGCGAAAAGCCCGCGGCGTGGGAAAATTTATCAGTTTGTCCATGGCTGAAATCGAAGCACCTCGATCTTTTCAATAGCCCACGCAACTAAGGCTTTGTTCTTAGGATTTGATTCTTGCAGTGTGCGCAGCAGCGGCAGCGATTCACGGTCACCCTGCCAGCCGAGAATGCGAATGATCCGTGCTTGGGAAGCCGCATCGCTTGAGGGCAGCGCCTGCCGCAATGCGGGCAGAACCGAAGCTCCCGCTTTCACCAGAACCCATTCGGCGCGATTCGCAACTTCGACGTTCGTTGATCGAAGCGCTTGAATCGCAGGGGCGGGATGCGCAGCGATGCGGTCCCAGAGCTGATAGCCGGCAACCACCGCGGTAGCCTGGGAATAGTCTGCGACCGGACGGAATGCCTGGTCCGCGAGCGTACCCAGGGCATCCTCCGGCACAAGCGATGTAAGCGACTGTATCAATTTCATCTGTTCCCGGTAGGCCTCGACGATCGGCTTAATCTGCTCCGGGGTCAGCTTGGGGTTGCCGTGGTGAAGCTGGGCTTCATACTCCCGGGCTGCCTGCTCCTCGTCACGATGAAGTAGATTCATTACGGCCGTCGCGGCTATCTGCGGTTGATGGCGGGCAAGAGCTAGTGCAGCGGCTCCGCGTATCGCTGGCACTTCATTCGACAGAAAGGGAAGAAGAGGCTCTGCGGGTACCTCACCTGGACAGCGGCTGAGAGCCAGCAGTGCTTCTTTCAGAACGTCGGCATCTTTGTCATGCAACAACGACAAGAGAAAGCCCGTCGCAGGGGCGCCGGAAATACCGATGGCCCAGGCTGCATTCTGCCGTGCTGTCTTTTCCGGTGCAGAGGCTGCGTCGATGAAGACCTGTGTGGGCGTCGCCGGGCGAGCGATAACCAGCGCGACTGCGGCCGCGCGCGAGATTTCATCGTCAGGATCGTGCAGCCAGCGGATGAAGAGTTTTTGCGTGGGAAAACCAGTGTAGTGAGAGAGCTCTCGGATAGCCGCCGTCCGTGCCGGCACAGGACCAGTCGATGCTGCCTGCGCGAGCTCTGCCAGCTTCGCTTCCACCGGCCGCCCTACCGCATCGGCCCCCAGGCGGGGATAGTCCACATTGAGCGCGTCTACCCCTGCGGCCACCGCTGCGCGCATGGAGTCGAGGTCCATCTCATGCGCGTTTGCTGAGAAGTTGGCAACGACAAATTTTCCTTGCCGCTGCAGGGTCGCCACCTCGGTGGCGTTGCAACCGGGGTTGACCCACGCGACAGCATCCTGATTCGCAGCCGGGTAAAGGGAGGGGACATCTTGCCATTCACCGCCGAAAACGACCCGCTCCAGCATGCCTTCCCGCTGCAGTATTTCCAGCAGAGGCGCAGCGATGCCCTTCGTCTTGATATCCAGGTAAAGACCGATTCCATGCTCCCGGGCAACTTGCACCGCCTCTTCGAATCGCGGAATGCGCATGCCGGTAAAACGTTCCCCCATCCAGGCGCCGGCATCGAGCAACGCCAGCTCATCGGATGAGGTTCCTTCGACCGTACCCATTCCACTGGTGAGTCGCTCGAGAAAGTCATCGTGATTGAGAACTAATATCCCGTCCAGAGTCTTTCTAATGTCGATCTCAACCACGTTGCATCCCATGCGCGCCGCGAGAGCGAGCGACTCCAGGGTGTTTTCGGGCAGGTCGCGGTTAGCAGTGCGGTGGCAGATAAGCTGCACCTTTCCGTGCTGCAAAATACCGGCATGAGCCATCGAGATTGCGGGCGCAAGCAACATAAGAAATAGACAAGCGAGATATCGTGAACGATCAGAGCACATACTCAACAGCAAACTGGATGGTATTCATCGAAGTAGGGGCCGATAGCGGCTCGGGCAGTGCGCTGAGGAACCGAATCGGCAAAAAAGAGAAACGTCGCCATATGTCTTACCAACTTCACCATGCCACCCCGACGATTTTCTTCTGGTACACAGGCTGCGGAAGACTCGGTTTTAGGATAGGCCGGGGATTGATCCCCGGCGCAAACGCAATGTAATCACCGTGGGCTTTAGCCCCTGGGGTACGTCTTCTCTCCCTGAAGGGTACGGGCTTCAGCCCGTACATAAATTGCAACAAACGATGGGCTTTATTGAAGCCTGCAAAACTAATGTCCGAGCCAGTCTGTGTGAGCCAACTAAAAAAGGGCTTTGTATCAGGGCACGACTTCAGTCGTGCCGAAAAGAGCCAGGAGGACGAGGGCTTTAGCCCCTGCGGCTCTATCTCCCTCTCACTTCGGCGTCGAGTAACATTCGACAGCTCAAATGCCAGGAGGACATTAGCTTTGCAGCATTCAATAGCCCCTGAGGGCAACGCGTTCCACTGAGCATCGCAGGAGTGGAGCCCGAAGTTTCTCTTCCCGTTCTCACACACACTCTTTAGCCCCTGGGGCATGCTTTCCTGCCCGATCCGACTTTTTCCGCAGCCTGATATAGCCGAGTCTAGGCAAAGTTCGAAAGCCGGTTGTCACCGAATTGTCGGCGTTTCGTCATGATTTCCCCCACCCGAAAATCAAGGCAAAACGCGTCGCTTGCAAATGGCGGTAAACCCGAGCGCACGCCCGCAATCGCTGCTGTACAACAGCGTTTTGGAGTCAGGCAGCCATGCAGATGCAGTTTGATTGCAGCCCACAGTGGTCAGACGGCTCACCGCCCCCGTACTCCGGTTCCGTAGGGAAAGGTTCCAGTAGCCTGAACGAAAAGAGCTGAATGCAAGCCAGCGCCCGTCGGGCGAAATCGCTGGGTAACGTGCTTCGTCGCTGGAGATAGGCTCGAGTTGATCAACTCCTCTCACCCTGTAAAGCCGCGACACTCCTTCGTCTCGCGTCGCCGAAACAGTGATGGATTCATCAGGAGAAATAGCGATCTCTTCGAGGTTCCAGGTAGAAGTTGCCGTCGTGAGTGGCTGATCAGGCGATCCTGGGTGAGCAAGATCGCGCACGAACAGTTGTTTACGTCCGTGAGTCTGGCGCAGAAAGGCGAGCTTCTTTCCCCCTGCCAGCGAGGCGGGCGATTCTGCATCGAAAATCGCGGGGTTGGAACCAGAGGAAGGCTCCAGGATGGAATCGAACCCCACTGTCTCCGTCCACAGCTGCTCGCCGCTAGCGGTAAGGGATAGCGCGTCTTTCGATCCGTCGGCCGCATGGATACGGATAGAACCGTCGATCGTCTCCCTGCGATATCCCTCCGGAAGTAGCGCGATGGCGTTAATTTCGCTCTCCTGGGGAACCGGTTGGGCTGCCAGAAGAATTTGCTGTCCCATCGGAAGGCGGTAGGCGTAGTCGTCGAACAGGCCGCGTTGGTGCTCCAGGCCGGCGGCGATGCTGAGCATGAGGGCCACAGCGCCTCCAGCCAGCCACCATCTTTGCTCATACTCGCGGTTGTTCTTTTTGATCAGATAGACGGCTACTGTAGTCAATAGGATGAGTGCGTAGAGACGCTTTACGTGCAGAAGAGCGTGCCACCCGTCTACCGGTGCCGTATTCCATCCTGGATACCCTACCGCAAGGTAAAGCGCGATGATCATGGCAAGCAGGGTTCTACGCCGCTCTCGAATGAGGTGTGCACATAGAACGGCTACAGGCAGTACAAGCACCGTGAAGTGGTAGGAGGCCGGCAACGGTGTGAGCGTTGTTGTCGCCAGCAGGAGCGCCGACCATTCGAGTGCAATGCGGGCACGTGACGATGCCCCGGGATCGATCCAAAGCAAGGCCGGTGCCAGCAGAGCTAATTGGAGCGAAGGGTGCAGAATGGCGAAGAGCCAGGGCGCATGCAATGCAGGGTGAGCATTCAATTGCGGTTCGAAGATAAAGAGCCGGTGAAGCAGTGTCGACAGGGAAGAGCTCGCGAGGTTATAGGGATCGAGCACCTCACCGCGCAATGTCCAGGGAAGCACCTGCAACAAATACGTACGGTGGAGACTCCAGCCAAAGACCGCGACAGAGACCAGCAGGCACAGAATGCCGCTAAGCAGGCACCACACCAGTGCTTCCCAGTTCTTCTTCCGGATAAAGTGGAGCGTCAGAATCACGGGAAAGATCTTGACCGCTACCCCGAGGCCAATCAGCGATCCGGCCAGACGATTCCGTTGCCGTTGCGCCGCCCAACACCCAGCGGTCAGAATGCCGAGCAGAACGATGTAGTACTGGCCGTAAAGAAGGTTACGCTGCAAAGGAAAGCAGACTCCAAGCAGAAAACCTGCCTGCCAAAGGGATAGGCCGGTAACCGCCGTCAACAGCCACGCAATGGGAAACAGAAGGGCGAGATTGAAGAGCAGCCAAACATGCTTTGCAGCCAGCGGAGGCAAGCCTGCCAGGGGCCAAATTGCCAGAGTGGAAAAAGGCGTGATCGGTACCAGCCCGACCACTCTCTGATCAATGTCGCGGTGGTCCTTTTCCCGCTGCAACCATATCCACTCGTAAGCGCGTGATGGATCCACGCCCTCATGCACGAGTCGTACAGCGAGATAGTAATTAGGGAAATCCGTATTAAGTGTTCGCCAGGCGCGTGGCAGGGTGTGCCCACAGAGATACAGCCCCAGCAGCACCAGGACTGCGCCCTCGATAATGCGCCTGCGCACTATGCTTTCCTGCGCACGGACTGCGAAAACTCTTCTCCGGTAAGACTTAGCTTGCTCAGGTGCAGCAGGACGCCCATCGGCAAGGCTTGACGTCCATCCAGATAGTGCAACCACGCGTGCTTCGGGTCCCGCAGAAGGCAATCGAGTAACAACTGCTTCTCTTGCGTGTGGAGCGTGCCCTCATGGATCGTATCGCACGGCAAATCTTCGCTTGGAACTTTCAAGAGCCACTTCCTTCCAGATTACCGGCCAGGCCACGATGGCCGATGGTCTCTATGACAGCGCCTCGTTGGCACAGGTTGTTGTAAAGCTGAAAACACGCTTTCGCGATCCGCTCGCTGGAATAGCGCTCGGTGGTCGGAGTGCGGAATCTCAGAGTTGACAGCGCGTCCCGTGTTGCGCGGACAAATGCTTCCTCCGCCAATGGTTCCAGAGGAACGTAATGGCAGTACGATCCACCTACTTCACGAAACGCTGGAATATCCGAGCAAACCACTCGGCAATGATGGAACATTGCTTCAACGATGGGTAGACCGAACCCCTCAATGAGGGACGGCGCCAGCAATAGTTCGCAATGCTTGTAGCACCATTCCAGCTCGGCGTCCGAAATTCCCCGGAGGAAGACGACTTGGCGTTCCAGATTGAGTTCCTTGATGGCTTGATGGATGTTTTCCGTCTCCGGCCCCTCTATCCCGATAACGACCATCAGAGCTGCCGGATTAATCTCTTTCTCCAGCAGCAGGCGCCGAAACACGCGTAAGGCGAGAACTATGTTCTTGTTCCGGCGGTGCTGGGCAACGCAGAGAAGGAACGGTTGACCAAACCACGCCGGGATGGGCGTTGTTGCGGCGGCCGGCGGTCCCGGATCCACGCAATTGTAGATGGTAACTGCCTTGCGGGCGGCAAGCCGGGGGGCATAAAAGGCAAGGCGCCTGAATGTGGTTTCTGAAACACAGGCGATCTTATCAGCCGCGTGCAGGCATTGCTGCAATATCAAACGGTTGAAGAGAACCTTGGGAAAGCCAAAGTTCGAAGGAATGTCGTACGGGTAGAGGTCATGCAGCGTTACGACCGCCGGGCATCCGAGCGCGCGTCGATTGATAGGTGCGGGATAGGCAAAGTGAACCACGTCCGCTTTGAGCCGCCGGACAATTGCAGGCAGTTGGTTGTAGTACCAGAGATTGCGGCTTATGGAGCCGCCCTCAATGCATATCTCATGAAGATGCAGTCTGGCATCGTTGTGCGGCAGGGCCGCGTCCAGCGAAGCCCACTGACAATCGGCGGCAACCACGTGGATGGCCGTCACACCGGAACGGGTAAGCAGGCATCGGGCGAGGCTGACAGCATGACGGGTAACTCCCGAGAGATGTCCGGAGGAGCCGGCGACTACAATGACGATCTTCATGATTGGCCGTCCTTTATCGGCGTATTCAACTCACGCGATTCGAGTTGATGCGGGTTGAGGTGCAGCATGAGTGAGCTGATTAAAAAAACGAACCAAAGCGGTAGCGTGAGTTCGAATCGATCGGTGTCGCCCAGACCCCGTATAGCTATGAACACAAGAAGACCGTAAAAAAATGCCTTGTGAGAACGACCGGAAAGGCGGCGGATCTGTAGAAACAAGCTGCCGTATACAGCGATGAAGAGTAGTATCCCCACCACTCCATAGGTATAGAAAAGTTGCAGCAGCTCATTGTGAGCATGCCAAGCTTCGAAGGGGCCGAAGGCCGGTATCACATTACGAAAGGAGTGGAATCCGTGTCCGATCCACGGCTGTTCAATGGACCGCTCCCAAACGAAATTCCATATACCGACGCGCCCAGTGAGTGTCTCCGCCTCATTGCCGGTGGAAGTGTACACCTCAAAGTACGCTTGAATCAGTTTCCAGAACGCAGCCACGACCAGGCCCGAACTGAGCACGATCGCAAGCAGTTTGCGACGGCTGATACCAGAATCGCGCAGGAGCACGAAGGCTTCGGCTGCGACAAAAGCAATAATGGTGGTCTTACTCAAAGTGCGCAACAAGGTGACGGCGAGAAAAGCCGCGGCCACGTTCCAGGACCGTTTGGAACGGCCGAGATACTGAGCCAGAAATACACCGAAAGCGCAGATGAATCCGGTAGCGTTGGGGCTGAAAAAGTCGTCGTTTCCCGGACGCAGATCCTGCATTGTTGGAGAGAGCCATATGATCACGGCAATGAAGCCCGCTCCCCATACATAGCCCTTCATCACAGAAGCCGACATGCCCTCCACCGGTCCGGTGCGCAGCAGCAGTACCACCATCGCGAAGTCGGCCGCCACGCCGCACCAATAGGCAAAGGCAACGGCTACTGAGATAGTTGCGCTCCACAGCAAGCTGCAAAGAGCAATCAAGAGAAAGGCCATAACCGGACGGAAGCTTGGCACACGCACCGTCGACCGCAAAGTGTTTGGCGCCGGCCCCAACGAATGGAAGACAACCACTGCGAACAGCAGCAGGTTCAACCCCTGGCTGAATGCGGCGCCCGCGCGTGGGGCAGACTGAAAGAACAGGTATCCTATGCAATATCGAGAAGCAAAATAGAAGCCCACGGTTGCTGCCATCAAGCTCCCAGACTCGCTCCGGGTTTCTACACCTGCGATCGCGAGGCTGGTGCTCATACGTCCTCACAGACTGGGCAAATGTCTGCCGCGGACAAAGATGTCGCCCGTGCGCCCCCCAGCGCACGGGCCAGCGGGACGTACATAAGTAAAGCGATAAGCCCGTAGGATAGCCGTGCTGTCGCAATTCCATGAACGCCCTGCAAGGGAAGAAGGCAGGCCATGAGCAACAGCATGGCCAAGCCTCCGGTAAGATTCAGCGCCGTGACCGTGTGGACGCGGCCAAGCGCAAGCAGCGAATAGTAACCGGTGACGCTTAGCCCCAGGAATGCGAAGCTCCAGGCAATCGGAGCAAGGATTGCTGAGGCACTAAGAGCGACAGCTGGTCCGACCCAGGCATTAAGAACAGCATGGCCGAAGAGCAGTAGAAGGAGGGTACCCGCAGCTACGATCATGAAGTTGACCGAGAAGGCGGTCAGGACGGCCTTTTGGATGGTTGCCGGCTTTGAGACTGCATTGCGCGCCGAAAGATACGGGAACAAAAAATGTAGGCCGGAGGAAGCGATTCCATAAATCGGCTGGGCCATCTGCACGCACAACGCGTAAGCCGTGACCGTGGTCGCGCCAAGCGATACTCCCAGGAGCAACCTGTCCGCCTGGGTAAAGATCACGCTGGAGGCGGCCAGTAGCCAACTAAACGGTCCAAACTGAAACAGGGCACGCGTGGTATGACGGTCGAACGAAGGCAAGAGCGAGGCCGCTCCCAGGTATTGCTGCAGCCGCATAAGCTGCGCGACGGTTCCTAGAATCATGAAGCAAGCTGTTGCCTCCATGATCCCCGCGACACCAAATCCGCGCATGCTTAACACCACGGCTGCCACCACCGTGATCACTCTGGCAAAGAGGCTGATACGGATCGCCGCCCCATATCGTTCGAAAGCTCTTTGCGTACTGACGCAAACACTCTCGATTGCCCGCACCAGCATCAGGACGCTGGCGATCTGTAGTCCGAGCAGACAGCCTGCCTGCAGACCCGACGCGGGGCTCACCAGGTGGCCGGCCGCCAACGGTACCAGCACCCACGAGACGGCCGCGAGCGTTCCGCCGAGCAGAAGGTTGATGCCCAGCATGCTCCGGACCGCTCGCAGCAACAGCTCGCGATCGCCGTGGCTTCTCGCGCTCGCGATGTATTGGATGTTGGCGTCTCCAAAACCAGAGGCAATCACTCCGCCGGTGTTCACCGCTGCGGTAATCACGATCCAAATCCCGTACTGCGCGATGCCCAGGTGCCTCAGCAACGTTGGAGCCGACACAAGCATGGCGACGGGATATGCCGCGTAATCCAGCACTCCATAGGCTGCGTTTGACAGGTGGGCTCTCATTCGTCACCTAACCTTCGTTGCAGGCGGTGTTCCATCTGTCTGCGCACGCTATCGGCAATCTCCTGCGCCAGCGCTTTCCGCGGATCGCCCTTGCCCAGGTGCTCCCACATGGAACGAAGAACGATATAAAAAGCGGTCGCCCCTACAGCAAACCCGGTCAGGAGAAGAATCATGAGCAAACGTGGAGGAAAAGACTTCTTCTCCGCAATCAACGGCTGGTCGATCACCGCGACCACCGGAGTGTCTTTTGCCTCTTCGATCCGTGACATCTCATATTGCTGCGACAACAGTTCAAAAACAGTTTCCTGAATTTTCACGCGCCGGTAGAGGTCAGCATACGGAACGGCAAGCCGTGGTAGCTGGCGTAGGGATGGGTATAACTCAGAGCTGGCTTCGCCGCTCTGATCGGACCCTTCCGGAGACGCGCTGCCGCTCATCTTCGCAAGCTCGGTTTTCAAGACGCCGATCCGCGCACGGGCAGCACGCACCCGCACATTGCCGTCGCCGTAGATCTGCTGTAACGAATCGAGCTCCGACTGGCCCACAATCAGTTCGGCCTGCAGCTTGGCGGCGGCGTCCACCATCGCATGCGTCTGCTCCTTGATGTCGAGCGTGACATTGTTACTGGAAAACTGGCTCAGCGCCTTCTCCGCACTCTGTAGTTCGGCTTGCACGCTCACCAGGCGTTTCTCAATGAACTCGCGCTCCCGACGTGCCGAAGAGGTGTTGGCGTGGGTCAGCAATTTATTCAGCTCATCAAGATAGGCTTGCGTAATCGCCTGCGCTCGCCGCGGGTCAGTATCGCTGAACGTAATGGTGATGACTCCACTCTTCTTGTCATCAACAACGGTCGTATGGTGGCCCAGATATTTAACCGTGTCGATGCGATAGCGCTTCTTGTAGACATGTTGCAAGTTGAAGCGGTCAATGATGTGGTCACTGATGGTACGGCTATGAAGAAGAAGATCGATGAACAGGGCACTCGAAGTTCTTCCGCCCAACAGCCCGGCAAGGTTACCGAACCCAGCCAAACCGCCCAACGAATGACCGGCCAGCGCTGCGAGCATGGCGGTCCCCGAGGAGGGTTGTTCCGGAGGCATGAGACGAGCCACAGACTCGTAACGCTTCGGGATAAGGAAAGCGATGTTGGCGCTCAGAATCAGAGCCACTACGGCAACCCTGAAGAGCTGCCGTCGATGATCCCAAAGCAGGTTTGCATTCCTGACCCAATTCGGCATAGGTTGCGTTTTCGTTACCATGATCTCTGCGGTAGCCATCAGAGTTCACCTGCTTTCGGGTGGAAGGAGAGTTGGATCGTAGTGGTCAAATCGTTGTGTGTCGTCGCCGAGAAAAGCGGGAACCGCCACCGTTCCTGTTGCACCGCCGTGTTTAGCTGCCAGTGCGGGCTGAGAGCAAGGTCTGCGCTGATACTCAGGTCGCGAAGATCTCCGCCCTGGAGAAAGACATCACTGGCCGTTTGATGGCGAGCGCTCAGTTGAACTGAGCTCCGGGGCGAGAACCACCAATTGGTCCATAGCTGATATCCGTTCGACTCCCGCCCGATCCAACTGCCCAACAGTTGCCGCTGATTTGTATAGCCGCTCAGGTAATGGACATTGAAGTAATAAAAACCCGGGAAGCCAGTGCGGCGGGGTGTCAGATACCCCTCGGCACGGAAATCCACATGTGGCAGATGCGGCAGGCGAGCAACATAAAATCCCGGCGACCACGCGCTGTGGGTCGGGTAGGCAAGGGGAAAGAGTTCGTCGTCGGTGAACGTGTCCACGTAGATCTTCAGCAAATCGTGCATCTTTGGAATTGTGTATTGAACGTCAACGCCAACACGGCGATCGCCTGGATCGGTTTTTCCCGTGGAGTTGCCAGTAGAAAATAAGCTGCGCAAGAAGCTCTTTGTTGTGAAGGGAGCTCCAGCGCCGGCGAAGATCGCAGTACGGGAAACGCTGAATTCGAGACTGGGTGTGGGCTTGAAAGAAAATTTCTGACCGTTGATGAACGGCTGGTCGCTGAGCGAAACCCCGGACTGCCCCAGGGTCTGACTTCCGACATGGACGAATTGCTGCCCGGAGAGACGCCCCAGGAAGAATTGCATACGAATCGGGCCTAGCCAGCGTCCAACCCCGGACAGCTCGAACGGGGAGACCCGATCGTAGCGGCCCATGGTGATGGGCTCTGCGTTGTTGCTGAACAGGAGGGGCCCTCCTTTGCTCGGACCCCACCACAACGCCTGCTTCCCAAAGGAGAATTGGTTGTTGCGAAACGTGTACGAGACGTAGCCTTCGAGCACCCGTCCGCGGGCAAAGCCGGAGGTAGGTCCCGCGGCTGCGGTTGGAGTAAAGTCAGCCGCCGCGATGGCAGCGTCCGCCGACGAAGGGGTCGTGGGCCCCGGCGCGGTTCGTTGAAACTCCACTCGCAAGTAAGACGCGAAGGAGCCTAAAGCCGCGCGGCCCGAGATGCCGGTGTAGAGGTTACTTCCCTCGCCATAGGGCCGCCCATAGTCGTTGGTAAGGGTCTGCGCGCTGTGGTAGCCATCGGTAATGGGGGTCCCGGCGATCGCGGAGCTGCGAAAGTCGATCGAGTCGATCGTGGCCTGGCGATTGCACTGCCCATCGCGCTGCCGAAGCTCCACAGCGAACTCGCGAGCCAGATCCCTTATTAACAGATTCATTTGTTCGTCGACCCCTTCCTCTGGGTCGAGATCAGCTTGCTGTTCCTGGGCTTCGGCGACGAGCCGCGCGCTCTCCATCCGCGTCCACGGACGCAGACCGGCGAACGCCGTCTGAACATAACCGGCCAGTGCCAGCCTCTCGATCGCGGGATAGATCCAGCTTTCGATCGGAATATAAGTCGACGCCATATTGGATGTCTCGCACTCTCCGTATCCATCCACTGGCGGGCCCGGATGCGCCTGGGCGTAGCTATGCGTGCACATGAACGCCGCCAACAGAAGCATCGCTGACCTTCGCATCGGGAACCTATAGGACCCCGGCAATTCCGGCTGTGAAGGCAATGGAGGAAGAGATCTGCGCAATCGTAAGCAGATTTTTCCAGAAGAGAGACCCGCCAATAATCTTCTGCGGAACGACAATCACGTCGCCAGGATCGAGCCGGGTAGAGAGAACGTTCGACCCATACCATTCCCCAGACCGTCTTCCGATGACTGAACCGTTTGCCCGAATGACAAAAATCTCCTTGCGATTTGCAACATCGTTAGTTCCACCAGCCCGGCGGAGGTACCAGCTCGCTTCTTTACCCGGAACGAAGGTGATGGCCGAGGCGTTATAGACCTGGCCGCTGACCAGCACAAATCCAGGACGTTTGGGAACCGTGAGCACGTCGCCGGTATGCATCTCGATGTCGGCAGGCGTATTGGCCCAGCTATTGATATCAGCGCTGATGTGAATCACCAGTCGTCCGCTGGCCGGCTGGGTCTTCAAGTGCTGCAGAACCTCCGCCTGCTGCTGCGTCGCAGCCTGCAGCAGTGCGGCCTGTTCCTGGCCACTGCCCAAATTGGGAGCAAGGTGTGCCGATGCCGTGGTGGTCTCAATCTGGCGAATGAGTTCACCCTTGGTTTTCTCCTCTAATTCCTTTACCTGGGTGCGTATCAAGATTGCGCCGCTCGCATAGGCCGTGTCACGCAGGCCGCCGGCGCGGCGAAGTACGGAACTAAGGCGCTCACCTTCCTGTAGGCCATAGCTGCCAGGGTAAGTGACCTCGCCGTCGAGAATGACCGAGGCGCCGATATCATGCCATCCCGATAACTGATGGATCGTAAGAATGTCGCCGGGTTTGAGCGGAACCTTATCAAACTCCTCGTTATCTATATGAATAGAAGCGCGGTGGGTAACTACCTTCTCTCCGTTCTGAACGGTGTAGCTCGCCAGGTCAGCGTTGCTGAGCAGCGCATCCCGCTTGTAGCCACCTGCCATGTTCACCAGCTTCATCGGTGTCATATCGTGGCTAAGCGCATATGTACCTGGGCGTAGCACCTCGCCTCGAACCGATACCTGCGGTGCATCCACTTCATAGCGGCCAAGAATGCGGATGGTGTCAAACGGCTGGAGGGGCAGGTTTGCATTGCCGATCAGAGCGTCGGCCACATCGAACTGAATCGTTTCCGGATGAAAGTCAGGTGCGACCAGGCGGATGATATCGCCTTTGGCAGCGGGCTCCGGCAACAAATCCTGATAGGAGCGAAGAACATCGTTCAGCTGCATGCCCTCTCGGAACGGAAACTTGCCCGGCCGGACGACGTGCCCCTCCACGTAAATGGAGCGCTCGCTGTAAGGCAAGATCGATGCCACATGGATACGGTCGCCATCCTTCACCTCGAAGCCGGCGATCTGGGCCAGGGTCGACTGCGGCGTGCTCGAAGGTGGCGACTCCAGGCTCACAGTCTCGCGTTGCTTGTTGGGATCGATGCGCTCGATCGTGATGTGGTCGAGCGCCGCGGCAACCGTAGCTCCGCCGGCACTATCCAGCACGTCTTTCAGGGTCTCCTTTCCTTTGAGCTCATAAATCGCGGGACGCTTTACCATGCCGAAGATTGCAACCTGTGGACCAGAAGGCGGAATGAGCAGCGTATCGCCCGCCTGCAGGCGTTCGTCATCCATGCGCACGCCGTTCAGCAAAAAGTCATAAAGGTCGATCTCGCGTACAAGTTGCTGTCCACGGTAGTGGCGCACGATGCGCAATGATCCGACACTGGTAGGGCCGCCCGCCGCGTAAATGGCATTGAGTGCCGTCGAAAGGGAACTGATGTCATAAGCACCAGGACGCTGCACGTCGCCGACCACGTACACCCGCACCGTGCGCAGCCGCCCAATGGTCACATCCACCTGCGCATTGTGGTATTGTGGCTTGAGCGCGCTTTCAATACTCGACCGCGCCTGCTGCAGAGTAAGCCCGGCCAAGACCAGAGTCCCCGCTTCCGGCAGTGCGATCTTCCCCTCGCGGTCGATGACCCGGGCAAAGTTCTGCGAGATACCTCCCCAAAGATTGATGGTGAGGCTATCGCCGGGCCCCAGTACATAGTCGGGACCAATCGGAAGATCGAGCGGCATGGTGCGGTTTCCCATTCCGCCGTGTGTCATGTCATCGCGGTTAACGAAGACCTCGGAACCAAAACGCTTGAGCTTCTGGCTATCCGGAGCCACTTGCGTGTAAAGGTCACGCAACGAGCGCAGATTGTATGGCGCCGGCAGGTGCAGTGTTTCGGGTTCGTCCGTGATGCTCCGCTGCTTGTTGTCCCGTGTCCTCACCGGGCGCTGTGTCGAGTTATTCAGTCTGGCGCTGCGTGCGACCGAGCCCTCGTCGCCTGGCAGAGATGTTTGGCCGGCGGCAGAGGCCAATGCGCTTTGAGAACGGTCTCCGCCCGAGAGAGCCAGGCCCTCAAGCGGCGTCCCTGACGACAGTCCCGAAGAGGACGATGCAAACGGCGATGCCTCGTTGTCCGCTTCGGAGGCGGGGCTCGAAAGCAGGCGATCCATATCAGCCGCTGAAACATACCCCCGGGCGCGCAGCCACACCGTTATGCTGGCGCGCAGGTTGGCGTTGGTCGAGATCTGGCTGAGCAGCATCTCGTCCGTGATCGAGTCGGCTTGTGTCGGGATACCCTGCTGCGTAAGCTGGTCGGCCACCATGGACTTTAGTTCCACCACCAGCTCAGGCTTCTGCTGCAGAATCGAAATGATCTGCGCCGCGGTCAACGAATTGCGTTGGTTGATTTGCAAACCAGCCGAGCTGTTCGCATCAGAGTCTGAAGAAGCCGTGTCTGTGGTGGCGGACAACGGAGAAGACCCCAGAGCAGATACCGGGGGCGTCACCTGTTGTGCATAACCGAAGGCGCATAACGCAAGCAGAGCAGCAACCCAAAATGAGAGCTGTGTGAGGCGGGTTGTGAGTCGTCTATTCATAGTCATCGTTCAATCAACAATCAAATCGGGCTTGTAATCCGGCAAAACCGCGAGCCGGCGTTTCCAGCGAAAAGCCTCGATCATGTAGTGCAGTCCTTCGAATACATGGAAACGAAGCCGAAAAATAATGAAACGTATCTGATACAGTTCGCTCCGTAGTCGCTTCCACACGTTGTCATCGGAACTTATGCTTACGATCCTCGGCGGCCTGTTAAGGGGCAGCAGACGAGTGCGTTTCGTATGTTTCCACGCGTCATCGTTGCCTCTCAAAGCCTCCTGCAGCAGCAGGTAGAGTTTTGTACCGGGAAAATCCGCCAGGATCGATTCTCGTCCGTACTGATCCGCCCACAACCTGACTGCGGCAGGCAGACGGGCAGACGTCCACTCCTCCAGCTCGGGCGGCACTTCACCGCCAAAGATCTGGAAGGAGAGCAGTGTCGTCAGGCCGATGGCGAGGGATGTGTTTCGGTCGGCTTCTGCATGCTTTCGCACTTCATCCCAAAAGGACTCATCCCGGTAACGAACCGAAACGTGATGTCGATACTCCAGTAGCCAGGAGACGCGTGTGCACGCACTGCAAAGATGTTTAAAAACATGATGTGCCTGCGCAATAAATTGGTCGGCGGGCGTAAGCGCAGGGAAGGAGAAACCTCCCCAGGAGTGGCGGATCCGCCTTTCCAGTCGCAAGTCGCGAAACGGCAGCTGGGGTGGCGTCCCCGAGGATGCGAAGTGCAATTCGACGCAACGTTGCGGCCTGATTTTGTAGTGATCCTCGATGGCTGTTAATTCGCCAGACCCGGCTTTGAACTCCCAGACGTCCGGTGTTGCGGCCGATAGCTCGTACCCTGTCTTGCCCAGGATTCTTTGGCAAAGATCCAATTGCATTCCGTCGATCAGAAAGTCGAGGTCAAGCTGGCAGCGCAGCTCTGGTCGCGGGCAAGACTCAGGCGAAAGCGTGAATCCTTTCAGATTTGCGTACACCAAACCGGCCCTCTGAAATGACTGGTTAAGAGCAGCAAACTCAACCAACATCGTCGAGCTG
This sequence comes from Acidobacteriaceae bacterium, assembly GCA_035695685.1. Classification (GTDB taxonomy): domain Bacteria; phylum Acidobacteriota; class Terriglobia; order Terriglobales; family Acidobacteriaceae; genus PALSA-350. Next base: position 18,238 of record DASRRN010000592.1, read on the forward strand.
CGTTGCCGGTTATCGGCGAGGTTGCCCCGAAGTCGTTCGAGCGTCGCCGCAGGCAAAGTGCTCTCGAGCTGTAACGATTCAATCCTGTCGAGGAAGTACAGCGCCATCCCGCTTGCATCGACCCAGTGGTAAGAGCGTTGCCAGTCGCCGGCTTTCAACGTCGAGAGACGGTGAGAGGATTCCTCCACTGAATCGCGAAAGACCGCGATAACAGCTTCCACCACCTGTCTACTTGCTCGTCCGCTCCATTTCATAACTATCTCCGGCCTATCAATCTGCTTAGTGGCTGTAGACATCTGGTTCGCCAAGGCTGCCCGCCGGCGGCAAGTGACGAATAAAGTGAACAATCGACCAGATCTCCTCGTCGCTCAGCGTGCCCTTCGAAGCAGGCATGCCTGAAGGAGACAAGCCGTTGTCGATAATCCATTTCAACTGCCCGTCGCTGTAATCCTGCACCTGCCGCGAAGCCAACGACGGGATCGGCGGAGACATATGCTCAGCGAATGGAACGCCCGTGAGCTGGCCGTCGAGTCCGTGGCAAACCACGCAATAGTGATCAAAGGCTTCTTTACCCGCCGCCAGCGTATCTTTCGTGAAAGGCAACGGGTTCTTCTGCGACCGATTGCCTACCGTAATGTCGTGCTCGGCAGCGATCACGACATTACGCTCCAGGGGATTGGGTTCGCTCACCTTGCAGCCGCACAGCAAGAGAGACAAGGCAAGAAAAAAAACGTGCGAGCGGCGCATATTTACTCCGTTACGTGCACGGTCAGCTTCATCCCCCCGTGCCCCGCTCCGCAAAAGACGGCGCATTGTGCCACAAAGGTCCCGACCTCAGTCGGAGTGAACTCTACCTGGTTGCTCTCGCCCTTTTTAGCTTTGACAACTTTGTTGAATGCGTCGAGCTTTAACCCGTGTTCCACGTCCTTGCTGGTCAGCACCAAAATCACAGGCTGCCCTTTCTTGAGCGTGATCTCACTCGGGGTAAACTGGAAACGCTTGGCGACGATCTCTATGCGACGTGGGGTTTCCTGGGCACGCGAAATCAGACGGGCACACGAAAGAGTGGCAAACAGCGCAACGATCAAAATGGGAGATGTGAATCTAAATTTCATCAGCTTTTTCTCTTCTTGGTTAAATAGTTCAAGGAGCCAGGTATTTCAGAATGTCGCGCTCCTCCTGCGGACTGAGCAAAGCTCGCTCCCGCATGTGACGGAGCACAGTGCCGGCGATTCGGGGTGAGAGTTGCTCGGGTGGATTGTGGCAGCGGCCGCAGTTCGCCCTAAAAGCACGCTCTCCGGGATTGGTTGTAGCCGCTACCGCGTGTTGAGCTGATGCTGGAGATGTTTGCTTCGCATCCTGTGGCGAACTGGATGCTTGCGCCCAGGTCAGCAAGCTTCCCAGCGAAAGTACGGCTAGAGGCAGCGTGGAGTATTTCCACGCTGAGCGAACGTTCTTCATGAGTGACCTCGCCACATGGGAAAGAGAAAACGGTACGTCAGAGAGAAGTCCCAGATATTCGCGTTGCCGGTCGAGGTCAGCTTGCGTGAATAGCTGGTATTCAGGCGCACCTCATGAGGCAGGTGGTAGTCGAGGCCAAAGTCAACCTGGTTCGTATTGGCAGCGGGCAGGCCGTCACCCGGCCCGGGACTGTCACGGAACGTCTGCTGCATGCGAAACACCGGCTCCAGCCGGCCGAAGATACTGTCCGGGCCTTTCCACTGCGAGAGCCGATAGGCACTCTCTATCCAGTACCCTTGCGCGTGTGCCCCGTGCGCATATTCCGAACGCACCTCTAAAGGAAACCGCCACGGTTGCCACCAGAAATGGGCCCCGCTGGAGTTGTTGTGCGTTCCCTGCAGGAATCGCGCGTAGGAGGTTCCTATTTCGACTCGCTTGCCAGGAAAATAGGCATCGAAACGATACCCGGTTGCACGCCCTGCCTGGAATTGGGCGGCAGTGCTCGACGCGGAAAAATAGCCAATGTAGTTGATGTGGATGGTAGGTGTTGCCACCAGGGACCCGCGAATCATCCCACCATCACTCGACCCGGTCGTTCGCGTACCGATGGGAAAAATGAGCGGAGCATCCTGCAGCTTTTGAATCCAGATGGCCGTGAGACGCTCGTTGTACGTACCAAATGGAGTGAGGAATCGGCCACCCGTGACCGTTAGCTTGTCCGTCGCAAAATAATCCAGTTGTAGGTATTGCGTCGACCCAATGAAAGTGCCCTCGTAAGGCCCGCTGTTGCCGTTTTTCGGCGCATAGAATCCGCGCAAATCGAATCGCGATTCCGCAAGAAAATGCTTGCCCAGCGGAGCAACCACCACCGGGGCGACCACCGGCTGAAAGAAATTAACCCCGGTATTGGTGCTGTCCAGGAAGCCGACCGCACCAGAAACGATCGGAACATACTGCGCCCAGGATGCATGCCCCGAGAGCAGGAGAACGAAGCCAGCCAATCGAAAGGCGATTGCTAGACGCGGGAACAGCGTTTGTTTAGGCGTAGCTGACTTGATAGATCGCATAGGGGAATTCGTCTCGCATCCCCAACGTAACAACGCCCGACCTGAGGCGTGTCAGGGCTCTGTCATCACAATGTCAATGGTTTGTAATCAACGGAAATGCAGAAAGCTGTGAGCAGAGACCGGCCGGATTGCGATCGCTTCTTTAGCATCGCCGGGTCCAGCTGCGATGCAGGAATCGGTAGCTCTGAAACCGAAAAAGCGAGCGCAGATGACTCATATTGGCAGCCTGCTCAGCGCACGTGGTGCAACTATCTGTACTCGGGATAGGGCCGGCCGTACCAGTCGTCATGCCGCAAAGGTGCTACGTACGAGACTTCAGCTTCAGCCGATGTGCTGCATAGTGGCAATCCAGGGGCGACTACAGACGCCCCCAATGAGTCAGGAGAATCTCGAGATGCCCGTATCCGTCGGCCCTACCAGGCAGTTTGGAGAATGCACCCATCAGGACGATGCAGAACTGAGCGAAGGAGATCACGGTTTAACTGAGGGTCTCGCCACGATTCGAGTTTTGGACAGTCCATCACAACTCTCCTCGCATGTTATGGATGATGTTTGTCCCGCGGACCTGGAGCATCTTTACCCCGAAGATAAGTTGGGATGTGCACGCGGCGTACTTTGGGCACTGGTTTTCGAGGCAGGCGTGGTGATCGCGGCCCTGGTCTATTGGAAACTCCACCTCTTCGCGCGCTAGCGTTGGCCTGCGGCACGAAAAACACAACCGGGCGTTTCGTGTCGAAAATCGGCATAACCATTACCCGCAATGTATTGTCCTGATCCGGCGTTCAAAACCACGGAGAGCCAGATGAGTCGCACGTTTTGCTCCTGCACCGCCGAGGCTGTCCGATGAAGGTCGATCTGGTTCAAGCTTCCGCTCAGCAGCAGGCGGAGTCCGCCGTGCCGTCGATGGAACGGAGATCACCTGCTCGAAGAACATCTCGCGGTGACAAAAACCGAATGTCACCATCGGTAATCGTCAACATCGTCCAGGCCTGCGATTTGTTGCTGTTACTGTTCTGTGGGTTGCTGGGTACCAGCGTAATGAAGCTGCGTGGCTTGCCCTTCGATGGCTCACTCTTCCTTATCACCGCAACGGCAAGTTTCGTCACCACTGCCTTCCTCGCCCGTGCCCATGCCTACTTGCTCAGCTCCCTTTGTTCGCTGGGCAAGCAGCTGAAACTTCTGCCCGTGACGCTGCTCGCCGGTTGCGGCAGCATGATCGTCTGCCTCTTCCTCATGGGTGATGACAATTTCTCGTTTCGCGAATGGCCTTTTCTTTGGCTATCCTCAAGCGCCGTTCTGCTTGTCGCGTGGCGATGCTATCTATCACGCCAGTTAAACCGCTGGAGCCATTCTGGCCGCCTGGCCCGCAGGGTCGCCGTCATCGGCGCAGGTGAGTTTAGCCGCGAGTTCATTGAACGTCTGCGTTCCGAGCCCAACTTCTATACCGTAGTGGGCTTGTATGATGATCGCCTTTCCCGCATCCCGGCCGTGCAAGATGGGGTGAGAGTTCGCGGTAGCGTGCGCGATCTTCTGGAGCGCAGCCGCGAAGAGCAGGTCGACCTCATTGTCATTGCCCTCCCCCTCAGCGCGATGTCTCGCATATCGATGATTCTCGAACAGATCGGGAGCGCCGTTGCCGACCTCTGCCTGACCACAGATTTCGTAGGGTTTCGCTACAGAAGTAGCCAGATATCTGCTGTCGGCTCCAATCCCGTGGTGTTGATCGAAGAGCGGCCGCTGAAAGACTGGCGCGCGGCCAAGAAGTCAGCCTTCGATATCATCGTCGGTTCCCTGATCCTCGCCATCCTTTCCCCACTGCTCGCCCTCATTGCCTTGGCCATTCGTCTCGATAGCCCAGGCCCGGTCTTATTCCGGCAGCCCCGTCTCGGTTTCAACAATCGCCTGTTTACCTGTTACAAATTTCGCACCATGCATCATGGCATGACAGATGTTTTGGGCGATCGGCAGGCCACACGAGGTGACGCAAGAATTACCCGGCTTGGCAAGTGGCTGCGAGCCCTCAGCGTCGACGAGTTGCCGCAACTGCTCAATGTCCTCAAGGGCAACATGTCCCTCGTCGGACCCCGCCCGCATCCGCCCAACACTAAGGCCGAAGACAAGCTGTTCGGCGATGTTGTTGCCAAATATGCTTTCCGCCACCGCGTCAAGCCGGGCATCACCGGATGGGCGCAGGTAAACGGATGGCGCGGCGAAACCAAAACCGTCGAGCAAATCGAAAACAGGGTGGCTTGCGATCTGGCCTACATCGAGAACTGGTCTATCTGGCTTGACCTCCGAATCATGGTGCTGACCATCACTCGCGAAATCCTGAGCCGCCACGCCTTCTAGCAGGCTGCGGAAAACTCGGTTGCAGGGTAGGCCGGGGATTGATTCCCGGCGCTGGAGTATCCACATTTCAGGAACGAAGCGTAGGCATTTCAACTGAATTTGGCTTTGTATCAGGGCACGACTTTAGTCGGGCCATAAAGGGTTGAAAGAAAATTGGGCTTTACAGGCTGCGGAAAAACCGAATTCTTTGAAGGGGACGGCCTTCAGGCCGTTCGTAAAAGATTGAAAACAGGTCCGGCTTTAGCCGCTGAGGGAACAGCTTTCGCCCCCTGTTCGACCTTTTTCCGCAGCCTGTTTAGCCCCTGGGGCATGCTTTCCTGCCCGATCCGACTTTTCCGCTGCCTTCTAGATGGAGTAGAGAAAATCCCTCCATCGCAAAGCAGAGGCCGCCATACCGAAGGTTGGGGCGGCCTCTGCCCTTGAACCAGCCATGGATAGCGATGACCGGCTGCACACCGTTATGTTCTTACTTATCAGCAATAATCTGGATCTTGTGAATCTGCGGCGGGCTTGAGAATAGCTCATCCGCTTTGGCCATCAGCGCCTTGGCAATGTCGCCGCTCAGGTGAGCGTCTCGTCCGGCTTCATCATCGAAAGTATCGAAGACCGCATACGCCCCGTCATCTTCTTTAATGCCATACCAGGTCACGGTCCCTTTCTCGGCCTTTGACATCTCCGCGCCCTGCTTGAGAAATGCCTCAACCGCGGCTGCCTTGCCCGGCTTGGCCTTCAATGGTACGTACAACGCATACTTTGCCATGGTGCTAATTCCCTCCGTGTTCTTCCTTCACTTCTCTAGGAGCATAGCCGGTCCCTTATATCCAGAAGAAGCCCGCCACACACATCGTTGTTCATGTCGTGAGCATTTCTTCTATTTCCCGTCCTGATCGAGGATTTTGCCATAGAATGGATAGGGCGGTTCCCCGGTCGGCCCCTCCGGGAGCCCATAGGGGTTCTGTTGCAAAACATCCTCCTTTGTGCGGGCCCACTGATTTCACGCGCACGACTCGAACGTTAAAACAGGTTCGGAGCGCCTCGGAGACCTGCCTCCCCCTTGTCGGAAAGCACGGACCGTTTCGTGCTCCCTCTTGCCTGTCGGGGTTTAGGCTCGCCTTCGATCCGGCTTGGTAGTGAAGAATTTACATCGCTCGTATGAGCGAAACCCCGCGTTGGCCGGTTTGAGCGATAGGTTTACGCAGCAGGATTTGAGGTTTGACCGATTGACTCTAACCCGATGGTTTGCGGCATCATTCATAGCGTTGGCCGTACTCTTTGCTCATCCTGTGGCAAAGGCACAGCCGGCAGATGCCGCGCTGAATTTACCTGAAGATCCTGCGAGCCCGCTGCAAACATCGCCTAACAACTCCGCTCCGGCGCCGGCTGCCCATTCTGACTCCCAGACCGCACCAGCACCTGGCGCGGCGACGACCCAAACGCAGGAGGAAGACGAGCGCAAAAAGGCCCAGGAGCAGCTCGATAAGCAGCTCCATCAGCGTGTGTTCGGGGTGATGGCGACCTTCAATACCACCAACAATCGGGACGCGCTGCCGTTAAGTACCGGGCAGAAGTACGAGCTCTTCTTCAAGAGCGCCAGCGACCCGTGGCCCTTCGTCCTCACGGCTGTTGGTGCGGGCATCGATCAGGCCGAAAACAGCTTTCCTGAGTACGGCCAGGGTATGGAAGGGTACGCCAAGCGATGGGGTGCGGGTTACACCGACTACTTTACCGGCAATCTCCTGGGCAACGCGGTCCTGGCAAGTCTGCTCAAAGAAGATCCACGGTATTTTCAGAAAGGCACGGGTAGTTACACCAGCCGTTTTCTGTGGGCCGCCAGTAGCACCGTGTGGTGCAAGCGCGACGACGGCGCTTGGGGACCGAACTATGCCAATGTGGTGGGCAATCTGATGGGGGCAGCCGTTTCCAATCTGTACTACCCCGCATCCGATCGCACGGTCGGGGGCACATTGGGTCGTGGTTTTACCGTCACAGCTCAGGCGATTGTCGGCAGCGAAGTCATCGAATTCTGGCCCGACATGGTGCGCCATCATCGCCGGAAACAAGCGGAAAAGCTTGCCCGGCAGGGAACTGCGCCTAACTCCGCATTGCCGGCTCCGCAAGCCACTCCACCGCCCCCGCCCCCCCAGCCCTGAGAAACGGCCTTATCGGGGCGTTACTTTAATCACGTTGGCCCGGCAGGACCGCACCCCCTGGCAAGTCTCCGGACGCAGATCTTTAGTCAGGCATATCTCCACCGCCGTCAGCCGGTTATTGCCGCAGCTCAACGCGAAACTCCCCGCCGGGTAGCCCGGATTGGCCGCCGCAAATCGCGCCAGTAGGGTGTCCGGAGTGACCCCATCGACATCACCGCCCACGCCAATGTTCGCCGGCAGCTTCACCGCTGCATATGCCTTGTGAATTTCTGCAAAATAATCATTGGCCCCCAGTCCTGAGCAGGTGCCATGCGTTTGCCACTCGTGTTCTACCAGGCTGGCCGTAGGTATGATGTCTGTGTCCGCCTGGGAATTGGTCGGGCCGGGCGCATCGCTACAATGCTGCGGATAGTTGCCGTTGGCATCCTGGGGCCAAAGTCCGTGCACCACAAAGCCCAGGTTGCGCCCGCACTCCGGGCTGTCAGCGTGGGTCGCGCAAAACTCCGGTGACCAGGAAAGATTCAGCAGGTAGAAGTCGAATTGCCCCGGCGCCACCTGCTCCTGCGGACGTCCCCGGCGCGACCGGCGTCTCCCCGTACCGTCATTGTTCCTGGCGTAACTTGAGCTGTCTTGCGGCTGATATTGGGGGCGGGCTGCATGCGCAGCCGAATCGTTATGCGGAGCAACCGGCGATGGGGCGTTATTTTGGCAGCCTGTCGTCGAAAGCATCAGCAGCAAGCCAATGTTCGCCAGCCCCAGCGGAATGTGACTCATCGTTCCTCGTGCCTTGGGTGAGTATGGCTGCTCACGGTCTTCCTGTTCGAAGCCGATAAAGCCGATGGGATCTTGAAAATAGACCCTGTTCGAGTGTCGCAATTGGCTGCACTTGGCCTGGTAAGCCGCTCATCTTGAGCCACCAGCAGGCTCCCGAAACGGGAACACTAAAGACAAGAAGCAGCTTATATGAAACTCAGCCACGATCTCAACGAAAGCGAGGAGTTGAAAGCGAGCGATCACAGACTTGGCCAGATGCAGGAATATTGTCGATCGGCCGCGCTCCGGATCTCGGACAAGTCGCAACCCCGGAACGAGTCCAACTTCTACTTCGCGCTGCCTGTCAGACGCGCTGCCGTCAGAGATGGCTAGTGATGAAATCGAAAGAAACACCGCCCAATCGATGCAGGTTCTTCTGGTGGAAGACAGTTCCGGCGACGTTCGGCTCATCCACCTCTGCGGCCGAGGTAGATATCGCGCAGAGTTATACGCTCCGTGCCAACTGTTACATCACCAAGCCGGTGGACCTGAAAGGGTTCCTCACAGCCGTGAGGGCCATTGGCACCTTTTGCTTTTCGGTGGTCAGCCTGCCGCATCCGCCACCCCTATGAAAGCCGATCGACAGCCCCCTGAAAACGATGGCCGTTGAAGTTTACGAACGTATGAATAACGAAATTTCGCGGAGGATGATAAGCAATGGGCAATAAGAAGATTCTCATTGTGGATGATGACCCGGATGTACTTCACAGTATGCATGTGCGCCTCAAGGCCAACAATTACGACACGTCCTTCGCCGCCGATGCGATCTCCTGTATGGCGGAGGCGAGGAAGAGCGAGCCCGACTTAGTCATCCTCGACCTCGGCCTGCCGGCCGGCGATGGTTTCCTGGTGATGGAAAGGTTTAAAGCCGTACCCTCGCTCGCCTCCATCCCCATCATCGTGGTATCTGGCCGCGACCATCGCGCAAACCACAAGCGCGCAATTGATGCGGGGGCCAAAGCCTTTCTTCAAAAGCCTGTGAATAATGCCGAACTATTGGCGATCATCCGGCAAACCCTGGCGGAGCCCGCACAGCCCGACGGGCCGGTGGTCTACGATCTCGGAAGGTCATAACCCGCAGCTTCCCATCCGCCTGTCCGTTCTTTGCCGCACGATGCGCGAGTCTTCTGGAGCCACCGCTCTGATGCTTTGTATCAGGGCACGACTTTAGTCGGGCCGTAAAAAGGCCAACAAAGATCTGGGCTTTACAGGCTGCGGAAAAACTCGGTTTTGGGTAGGCCGGGGATTTATCCCCGGCGCAAACGTAACGTAATCATCGTGGGCTTTAGCCCCTGAGGGCAGCGCTTTCCCCAGAGAGTCGCGGAGTGGAGTCTACGCCTTCCTCCCGGTTCTCACACACCCTCTTTGGCCCCTGCCCAGATCCCATCAAGGCCCGGAGGGCCGCCCGCTAAACATCAGCCCAGCCCGGAAGGGCTGGGTTGGATTCCCAACATGATCCCGAGCGCCGTAGGCGCGGCACTCATGTTGTCCTCAACCAATCCGGAGCCATGCAATCAGTGAATCCCCACCGCCGCACATCATTCTGCTGCCCTCTACAATATTTACAACCGCGCATCCCGTCGTGTAGCATCTGCAGTTTCACGGCCGATCCGCAGTTGCACGTATCTGGTTCTCTATGCGCATCCCGATGGGTTGGCAAAAGTGGTTGCTGATAATTCTGGCCGGCGTCTCCGTAGGGACACTGCTGGAAATCGTGCTACCCCGATCGGAGACGCGGGCAGCGGGGTCATCCGGTTATGTCACCACCGGTGTTTTCACCCCCGCGCACCCCTCCGCGTCAGCAGCCATAAAAGACTTTCTCGACATTCACCCGGAACATCCGGTGCAGCCCATCGCCTACACCCATACCGTCCATCTTGCTAAGGGGTTGCCCTGTACCTTCTGCCACGTCGGTGTGGATCAAGGCCCTGAAGCGCGCATCCCTGGAGTGACGGTCTGCATGAGCTGTCACCAGACCATCGCCACCGATCGGCCCGAGATCAAAAAGATTGCCGCCTACAAAGCCCGTGGTGAGGAAATCCCCTGGGTCCGCGTGTACAACTACAGTGAGTCGGCGCACGTGCAATTCAATCATGCGCCGCACATCCGTGCCGGCGTCGATTGCGCCATGTGCCATAGCGACATGACCAAGCAGACCACAGCCGAACGCAAGGTGGATCTGAACATGGGCTTTTGTATTAATTGCCACACACAAAAGAAAGTCTCGATCGATTGCGAAACCTGCCATTACTAAGGCATAGGGTGCCGGCGAATTCTTATGGAACGGCGTGACTTCATCAAGATCTCGGCTCTCTCGAGCGTAATGGCGACGCTCGAAGGCTGTCGCAGCGCGGAGAAGCAGCTTATCCGTTTCGTTCCCGAAGAAGAGCTGGTCCCCGGCATCGCCACCATTAAGCCGAGCGTCTGCACCCTATGTTCTGCAGGCTGCGGCCTTCTCGTGCGGGTGATGCAAGGCGAAGCCGAAGTCGTGCGCCGCGGCCAGCAGGGTCTGATCAAGATGGGCCTGGCAAAAAAACTCGAAGGCAACCCGCAGCATCCCGTCAATCGCGGAAAGCTCTGCGTCCGCGGCCAGGCCGGCTTGCAGGTGCTCTATCATCCCGACCGTATCACCCATCCCATCAAGCGCACTGGCGCGCGCGGTTCCGGCGAATTCCAGCAGATCACCTGGGACGATGCCTTGAAGGAGTTGGCCGCGCATCTCACCACTCTGCAAACGGCCAATTCCGCGAACGCGCTCGCCTTTCTGGCTCGGCCGCAGCACGGTCAGCGCCACGAATTAATCGAGCGTTTTCTGAAAGTTTACGGCGCCCCGCCCGCCGTCTGGTACCAGCCCTTCGACGAAGCCGTCCTGCGTCAGGCGAATCTGCTCAGCTTTGGCCACGCCGCTCTGCCCACCTTCGATCTCGGCCGTGCGGATTATGTCATCTCCTTCGGCGCAGATTTCCTGGGGACCTGGAACACTCCGGTAGCGCAGTCTATAGGCTACGGAGAGATGCGCCAGGGCCGCCCCGGACGCCGCGCAAAATTCGTCCAGGTGGAATCGCGTATGTCGCAGACCGGCGCCAACAACGACGAGTGGATTCCCTGCCGGCCGGGCATGGAAGGCGCACTCGCGCTGGGCATAGCGCATGTCATTCTCACCGAAAAGCTCGCACCGCAGGGCGCGGCATCGCCAGCCGGTGCCCTCATCGCAGGATGGTCTGCAGGCCTGCCTGATTTCACCCCGGAGGCGGTCGAGAAACAGACCGGAGTGAGTGCCGCCGTTATCAAGCGGCTCGCCCATGAGCTCACGCACAACGGCTCGGCCGCTGCCATCATCGGCGGCGCGCCGCTCGCCCATACCAATGGCTTGTTTAACGCGCTGGCCGTCAATGCCCTGGAATCGTTGGTAGACACGGGCCAAAACACGGGTCAAGACACGGGCCACAATCAGGGGCAGATCCTCGGCTTCACGCCCGTTCCGCAGCCCGCGCCCCAGCCCACACTGTCAATGCAGGCAAGCCTCGCGAGCCTGAGCGCGTTGTCGCAATCAGCGCTATCGGGTCAGCCGCACGCCCCGCAGTTGCTGCTGCTCTACGAGGCGAATCCGGTCTTCTCCGCGCCCCCGGCTCTGCGCATCCGCGAGGCCTTGGCCAAAATTCCAACCATCATCAGCTTCGGCAACTTTATTGACGAGACCAGCGCCCAGGCCGATCTCATCTTGCCCGACCACGCGCCGCTCGAGTCCTGGCTCGACAGCATGCCTGAATCGGGCTCGCTGCAATCGGTGGCCAGTCTTGCGCCGCCCGCCGTTCTACCGCTGCACGACACGCGTTCGATGCCCGATGTGCTG
>DASRRN010000593.1:0-14928 GCA_035695685.1 Acidobacteriaceae bacterium
GTTGAGAGGGGCAAAACAGATGGCGTCGATCCATCCCGCTGACGCGGCGTCGAGGCACCGAGTTAGGACCTTGAGTACCGAGGCGCCAGCAGCGGTGGACACAGTGGATCGCGGAACCTCGCCCGGCTCGACACTCGTCACCGGGAGAAAGAACGGAGAGCCGCCGGGCAACGAGTCTACTTGATCGAAACTATCCACGGTGCGCGTGGATAGTTTCACTCCGGCAATGGCCTGACCTTCCTCCCACAGCCACGCATCTGCGACAAGGACCACGTTCGCTTGCTCGACCACATCGCGGCGGGCTAACAACTTGGCGATCAACTCAGGACCGATCCCGGCCGGATCACCAAGGGTAAGCGCCACCGTTGGCTTCTCTGAAATCCCCAGCATCGGAAGTCACCCTATCCCCTAACAGTAAACTAGCCTCCGGGGGTACGTTCATGAAGTGGTTTCGCAACGCCTTGGCCATTGGGGCAACGTTCACTGCGTTTTCTGTTCCTCTGTCGGGGTACCAGAACTTCATGGAGGTAAAGCCATCGCCCCAACAGGTCGCGTGGCAGGATCTGGAATTCGGAGTCATTGTTCATTTCTCCACCAACACCTTCCTGGACCGTGAATGGGGTGACGGAACCGCCAGCCCGGCGGTGTTCAACCCGACGCAGTTTGATCCCGATCAATGGATGCAGGCGATCAAGGCCAGCGGAGCAAAATACATCGTGCTGGTGGCCAAGCATCATGACGGGTTCTGTCTCTGGCCAACCGCGCAGACGGACTACAGCGTGAAAGCAAGTCCCTGGAAAGATGGCAAAGGGGACGTGGTGGGAGATGTGGCGCGCTCGGCGCGAAAATACGGCCTTAAATTCGGTGTCTATCTCTCGCCCTGGGACCGGCATGACCCGAGATACAACGATCCGGAGGCCTACGACAAATACTACCTTTCCGAGTTAGAAGAGCTGTCCCAACGCTATGGGGACCTGGTGGAGTTCTGGCTCGACGGCGCCGGCAGCGCGGGCCATGTCTACAATTTTTCCAAGATCGTGGAAACTCTGCGGACCTATCAGCCCAACACCATCGTCTTTGCCGATACAGGACTCTTCGAGTACGGCGACGCGCGCTGGGTCGGCACAGAATCGGGACGCGTCGATTATGAGAACTGGAACGTCATCGACCGTCACGGCTACCTGCGCTGGCGTCCCATTGAGGCCGACACCCCCTTGCGCGAGCTGCATTGGTTCTGGCATCCGCACGACGAGGCCTCATTGAAGAGCCTGGAGGATCTCACCGTGATCTACGAACACACTGTGGGACGCGGAGCGCAACTCATGCTCGGGCTGGCGCCCGACAACAGGGGCCTTCTGCCCGATTCCGATGTCGCCCGGCTCAAGGAATTCGGCGCAGCCATCCATCGCTTGCAGACCGGCAACCTCGCTCTGCACCATCTCCCGACAACACCGGAAGTGGCCGCAGCGCTCGACGGTGATACTGACACGTTCTGGTCGGCGCCGGTCGGCTCCCACCATTCCATTCTGGAGGTGGATTTAGCGAAACCAAGCAGCATCGATCGGGTCACCACCATGGAATGGCTCAACGACGGTCAGCATGTGGAGAAATACGCAATTGAGGTTTGGACGGACCATGCGTGGAAGACCGTGGCATCCGCTCAGTCCATCGGGCACGAGAAGACGGATCGCTTCCCTGCGGTCGTTGCGAGCCGGATACGCCTTAACATCCTCTCCTCTTCGCAAGAAGCGCATATTCGAGAATTTCAAGTTTATGGCGACGGCCCAACCAACAGGTAGCAGCAAAGCTTCGCTCATAGCTTGTTGCCTGGAGCCTCTGCCAGCGCGTGATCCGGTCCGACCTTGTCACCGATCCAGATCTTTTTCGCAGTCCAGGGCGCAGCGGGGCCAATCCAGAATGGATCCGATGCCGGGAGTCCCAGCGGGAGCCACGCTGCCGAGCAGAGGTAACAACTACCGGTAGAAATGTAAGGTTCAGCGATGGAGGGTTGATGGCCATAGAAGCCGACGGTCAGCCATCCATGATCGTCGAACGTGCCGGGTGCGTCCACCATGCGACGCATCACAGCAGTAAGGGCAGAACGAACCTGTTGGGGAGAAACGCCCTCAGGCAACTGCCGACGCAAGGCCATTTCGGCAAGAAGGTGAAAGGCGCCGAAACGATAACAGAGCGAACGGCCGATCGGGGGAAAGGTTGCTTCAGGGCCGATCATACGTTCCTGAATCGCTGCGTAACGGCGAGCGCGGAGCATCATTGCCGGCCGATACGTCTCCCACGCCGGGGAAGACTTCACAATGGTGTCCAGGACATGCAGCAGCATTGGATGGATCACATAGCTGTTGTAGTAGTCCCAATGGAAGGCAGGCCCGTCGCCGTAGACGCCGTCTCCTTTGTACCAGGTATCCACCGTGCGAATCGCATAGTCCACACGCATTGGATCCCACCACACACCCATGAACGACAATGCCGCTTCGACCATCGCCGAAAACAGGAGCCAGTTGCTGTAGCCAGGTTGAATCACGCGCGAAGACTGAAGCGCGGCGATCACGCGCTGTTGCGTCTTGGCATCGAGCTTCTTCCACAGCTCTGTGGGTGCGCGCACAATGGCCAGGGCGAGGAAGGCAGCATCGACAACGGGCTGGTTACCCTGATTGAAATTCATGAAGTCTGAGGATGCCGGATCGGTACCCGCCTGGATGGCCATACGAGACCACTCAGCATACTGGTTCCGCAGACTGCCTTCAGGACCGTCTTGTGGGGCGGATTCGAGCCATGGGGCAATGCCGGTAAGTAAACGGCCCATCGCCTCCAGATAAGTAAACTGCCGCCGTTCCTCCACATTGCCGTGGGGGGCTTCGACCGGCATCTCGATCTTGAGCCTTCTCTCACTCAGCGCCTTTAGAACCGGGTGCGCGACGCGGGTCAAGATTTGAACCCAGTACTCACGATCGTTTGGCTCTGCAACGATCGGGGTTGCCTCAGACCCCGTAGGGAGTGCCGAGAGAGCACCGAGCGCGATACTGCTTTTCAGGAATTCCCGGCGGCCAACACCGGTCAAGGTCTCTTTCCTCATCCACCAGTCACCAGAAAGAGATCATATCGGTTTCCCGAGGCAACGTTTCGTAATTTGCGGGCACCTAATTTTTTGAAGTACGGGCCTGCCAGCGGCGAAAAGAAGTTGTTCCCCACACCGCAGGAGCTCCCGATGCCGTGGTCACGTCCCCCGTTGGCCTACAGGCAGTTAATCGGATCGCAGACCCGAAATGCGTCAAACATCTTAGGCAGAAAGAGGCGGACTATGTTTCTAGCTATCGGATTCGTGTTGCTTTTGTTGTGGCTGGGAGGCTTCTTCATGTTCCACGTCACAGCGTTCTTTATCCACATCCTGCTGATCCTAGCCGTAGTTTCCATCGTCTTCCATTTCATCCGAGGCACTGCTTCTACGGTTTGAGGCTTGCTGTCGTGGGGGCGCCTAAGATGGGGGCGCCCCGTTTCAGTATCGCCGCGGGTGGCTGGTCAGCTCTGTAACTCAGTCCAGCTTTCGACGACCTTCTTCAAGAACAGAGCAGCCTGCCAGTTGAGTCCAGCAATACTTGAATTTCAGCGCAATCAATAGCTGGATACTAGCTCGCGAGACTTAAATCGGAGGATGGCAACAGCCACTGCTACTTAATCAAGCCGATAAGAATCTGAGGGATCTATTTCACCGGAGCCTCAACACTGGCGCGGGACTTCCGGATCGCTGGCTGGACTTATCGTACTCAAGCTGGGGTGCGATCGCTCGCCTCTGTCTCCTCGATGAAGGTGTTTTCTGAGACCAGTACCCTTTCAGCGTCTCGTACGCCCTGATGAGTTCTCGAGTGGCGACGATCATGAGATCGGTTTGAATTGCTACCTTAGAGTCGTCGCTAAGGTTTTGCCTACAATCAACCAAGGCCAGGAGTCTCCAACGCTGGTTCTCAAAATCTTCTTCCAGGTCAAAGGTCATCACGACCTCCGGTTTCTGTTTCAAAAGGGACTTTGACTCCCAGCCTATGCTTAGTGGGCATCTCGAGTATGGTCACAATTGACCACCTTGGACGCGATTCGGACGCCCCCCTCAAGCTGGCGAAACCGCCATGCCAAGCCGGCGCTGCCAGGGTTTAGTCGTGCAGAATCACGTTCAGCAACGATTTATGAACTCGGATGCGACCGTTGTATTCAATAAAGCCGAGCTTGCGAAAGCGATTCATGAAGAAGCTAACGCGGGACCGGGTGGTGCCGATCATTTCTGCCAGGGTTTCCTGCGTGATCTCGGGAATCAATAGTTCTGGTTCTCCCGGCTTGCCAAACTCCGCCAGTAAGAGAAGAACCCTCGCCAAACGCTTTTCGCTGGAATTGAAAAGCTGATCGATAAGATCGGCCTGGGTCCGCATGCTGCGCACCAGCAGAAATCTCAGGACCAGGTCGGAGAAGGCAGGCTCCTGATGCATCACGCGTACCATCTCCTCCCGCTCGATCTCTAATGCTGTACATACGGTGATGGCGCTGGCAGTCGTCATATGCCGTATGCCCACGGTTGCGAGCGACTCCTCGCCGATGAAGTCACCGGTGGAGAGAAGCATGATGGTGGCTTCTTTCCCGTTTTGCGAAACAACGGTTAGTTTTGCGCGCCCGCGCTGTAGATAGAAGATAGAGTGAGCGGGAGTTCCTTGCAAAAAGAAGGCCTGCTTTGACTTCAGTTGAACGATTCTTCGTCCCAGGCCTGCTTGGGCGAGGAACGCGGGAGCGTCAAATACAATTTTTTGAGGCTCAGCCATCTCAATCAACCCTTCCAAAAGGCGGCCATGCCGGAGCGCAAACTCAGAGGAGCATGCGACCGGTTCTGATTTGGAGTAAACAGCGTGGGAGTCTTCTTCTATTGTAGACGTAGCGACGGAATTTTTATCATCCGGCTGGTTTGTCTAGGCCCTGTGGGGGCAACGCCGGCAGGCGAAGCGCCGTTTATCGACGGAAAACTCGGAGGAGCAAGGGAAGCCGTACCGCATACGTGGTCGTGTCCAGTGCAGCGAGCGAAGGAAATCCGGGTACGGCAACGCACGGCGATTCTCCATCCTGTCCCCCCCCCGAGAAGGCCTCGTTCTCACGAAAAGTCCGACATGATGGTAGGATGAGTTCCTGCCTATGACTGCCTGATGGTTCGTCCTCTGATGTTGTAAGTCCCCTTTTCTATGTGGGCTTGCATTCCCATGTCTTTTAGACGATTTCAGGAGAGATTCACCATGTTGCTTGATCAGCATGACGACCTACGCACGCCGCGCCTTGCCTTGATAGCCATCACACCGGCAATGTTAGCTTCAGAAAAATCAGCCGATCAGAAACTAGGCGCCCTCATTGGCTGCGCCGTTCCGCTAAATTGGCCGCCCGTCGATTGGGAGCCCCATGTTCTGGACACCCTCCTGAAGCAATACGAACGGTATCCGGAGCAAATCAGCTGGCATCGTTATGTGGCGTTATTTAACCAGGATGGCACACGTTCATTGATAGGAATGGCCGGTGCTTTTTGGCGGGAAACGTCTCCAACAGAATGCGAGATCGGTTATTCGATTCTTCCCCCACATGAACGGAAAGGGCTCGCAACTGAGGCTGCTCAGGCGCTGATCGAATTGATTCGCAGAAATCCGCAGATCAAGGGTGTCATAGCCCATACGTTCCCTGAGTTGACTGGATCCATTCGAGTCATGGAGAAATGTGGATTCGTCTTCGATGGAAAGGGAGAGGAGGAAAGAACCATACGATACCGGCTCTGGCTATAGACCAAGGAGATGGAGGGGGCGATCACCCGGGACCTCGCCGAGACGCGTCCCCTCCGCAATCGGCCAGTGATCCGGGCTCGCCGCTAATATAGTTTTACTGTTTGCACTTTGCAAGCAGATCCACGCTGAGAGGAATTTTTATGCCCAAGCTTCGCGTCCACTGCTTTTCAGTATCGATCGACGGTTATAGTGCCGGACCCAACCAGGATCGCGACAACCCAGTTGGGGTCGGCGGCCTGGCGGTATTCGGGTGGCAATTTGCCACACGCACTCATCACCAGATGCAGGGCAAAGAGGGGGGCACGACGGGAATTGACGATGACTTCGTGGCGCGGGGCTTCGAGGGGATCGGCGCATGGATCATGGGCAGAAATATGTTTGGCCCAGTTCGTGGAGCGTGGCCAGACGAAACCTGGAAGGGCTGGTGGGGGGAAACTCCGCCTTACCACACACCGGTTTTTGTTCTCACGAACCATCCACGGCCATCGATCACCATGAATGGAGGCACAACCTTCCACTTCGTCACAGATGGCATTGAGAGCGCATTGGAACGAGCCGTGGACGCTGCGCAAGGTCAAGATATCCGGCTGGGCGGCGGGATTGCGACCATGCGGCAATATCTGCGCGCGGGGCTCGTGGACAAGTTGCATCTGACCCTTTCGCCGGCCCTGCTCGGCTCAGGAGAACGCTTATTTGACGGCCTAAACGCGCCGGCACTGGGGTATCAACTCACTGATCAAATTCCAACTCCGACCGCGACGCACGTCATCATCACCAAGCGAAAGTAGCCGAGGAATCTTCTCCTCTACGGAGAATATGGGTAAGCCCCCCAACGCGACACCACTTCTTTCAGCTCATCAGGGCCGACAACGGCGGATGCGGAGTCATCGAGATGGAACTTCTCCTTGAGAACGCGGAGCTTCTCTCTCTCCTTGCGTTCCTCGTCGGAATAAAATCTTGCTTTCTCAAATTCATGGTTCGCTACGGCGGTTTCCAGCCGATCGCTGACAAACTTGATACGCTTTTCTGTATCCGTTACCTCCAACGGAGGTGCAACCTGGCGCAACTTTACCACCGATCCGGCCCCGTCCAGCAGCTCTATCGCCTTTCCTGGGAGTGGCCTGCCCGGTAGATAACTGCCAGGGGAGTGCGCGGCAAATTCCAGGGCTTCTTGCGTGTAGGTCACCCTGTGGAACTTCTCGAGGTGACTCTTGCGAGCCATTAGCACAGCCATAGTGCTTTCCTCGTCGAGCGGGCGGACATGAATTGTACGGCAACACTCTCCAAGCCACGGAGGTGTTTGTGCAGGCTCTTCGTTGCCACTCCCATTGAGTACGCCTATGAACTGCAGTCCGGCATTCAAGAGCGCGTGCTTCAGGATTCCGGCTCCATCGGTGACTCCGGATTGCAACGCCAGGAGATCCTGTAACTCATCGATGAACAGAATGGTTTCGGATGGATTCATCGACTTCATCAGCTCTTCGAATCTCTGGCGATCCTTCGTCCAGCCGGCGCGAAGTCCCAAGTCGAGGGCGAATATCCGCTTTTCCTGCAAGAATAATGGGACCTGTCGATCTGTGATGCGCTGTGCCAGACCCTCGACGATCGCGGTTTTGCCGGTGCCGCGCTCGCCAACAAGAACTGGATTCCTCATATGGAGGCTACCAAGAATCTCGATGATGCTATCGAGCTCCAGATCGCGGCCAACAACAGGTTCCAGTTGGCCGTCGCTCGCGGCTTGCGTGAGATCTTTGAGTAAACCAGCCAGAGGCGTGGATTCAGAGGCTCCTCGTAATGCGACTGGCTGAGGTACTCGGGCCAACTCTTCGCGAACCGCGGCGAGTTGCACGCTACATTCCCGCAATATCTGTGCAGCAAAGCATTTTTCTTCGCGCAAGAGGCCCAAAAGCAGGTGCTCGGTACCGATGTGTTTATGGCCCAACCGCTCCGCCTCCTCTCCGGCATATGCCAGCACCCGCTTGCACTCGTCTGAAATCGGCATATCCACACTGGTTGAGATCATTTCGCGGACAGTTGTGTGGGCCTCGATCTGTTTACGGATCGATTCAGCACGGGAGCGAATGAGGCGGCTGGTTAACGCCTTGTCCTCGCGCAAAACACCCAGCAGCACGTGCTCTGTCTCGATATAGGGTGAGCCGAACTGGCTGGCCTCGTACCTCGCGAAGAAGATCACACGACGCGCTTTCTCGGTGTACCTTTCAAACATCTGTGGGGGCACCTTTCCTGGATTCGCTATCACACACCTACCGCGTTCGGATTGATTCTAACGCTGGTGGCCTATCGTCGCTAATGACGTGTTAGATAAAGTCCATTGCGTGCAGTTACATCCAGGGTCGTACCGTCGCTCAGCGGGGCGGTCGCCTTTAAGACAACTGCGTCACCTACCTTGACGGTGGAAGGCGTGGCCGTTACGGTTAGGGAGTTCAGAGTTTTAAACGAGGCGCCACCGCACTCTGCAGCCAAAATCAACCAACCACACACCAGGATGGAATGAACCACCCTCGTAGCGAGAATGCGCACGTTCATGCGAAACGTCTGGAGAGCCTTTTCGCCAGGTAGCGTGTCCGCAGAAAAGGACCGAACACCCCACTGGGGTCGTCGATTCGTTTGTCAAAGAGAGGATTTTCCGTGCGCAGGTTCTTACTTGGATTCGCCGCAGCCGTTGTTCTCTTACTTCTCGCCGGGTTCGTGTGGGTACGGCTGGGCTTCGTTGACCCGAGGGCTGATGTTCCAGAAAGCGCGCTTGAACGGAGGGTGGCCATGCCCTCGCTCGATGCTTCGCTGGATCGGCACGCTCCGGAAACCCGAAACCCGGTCGCTGTAACCGAGATCAACCTGGTCGCCGGAATGAAGGTATATCAGAATAGCTGTGCCGGCTGTCATGGTGATATACACCAACCGCACGCGGTATTTGGAGACGGCTTCTATCCGCGCGTGCCTCAATTCATGGAGGAGGCGCCCGATATGCCGGAGAACCAGAACTTCTACGTCATTCAGCATGGGATACGTTTGAGCGGAATGCCTGCATGGAAGAGTTCCCTGAACGAACAAGAGATGTGGCAGGTGACCACATTCCTGAGCCACATGGATAAACTTCCACCCCAGGTGGCTGAACAGTGGAAGGCGCTCGCGAGCGGTGCTCACGCCTCGACTTCGCCCGATCTTACCAACAAGGATAGGACAATAGACAAGTGAGTGGGCCAGACAGATCCGGCGACAGCCTTGCCGCCGCGGTGCATGCATAAGGTTAGTTCACGGTAGCGAGACGCGATAGAGATTGCGGTGCGCGCTGGTCTTGACGTATGCGAAATGTGAGAGGTCTTCCTCAGGTACGAGTTCCGAGCGATGGATGGATTGTGAACCCGGCATCACGCTGGGTTGCGCCATCGGTTCGATCCCTCCCGCGGGAAACGGAGGCAGGCTTTCTCCGGGGCCAACCGGAATCGCCAAGCTTCTTCCAGGATCTGTTTGCGACTCTGCTTCCACCGGAATGATAAGGAACTTTCCATTTGACGACCACCTGGGGACGCAGTAACTCGCGCACATGCCGATCATCGGTCCGCCGTCGAGCGGAATGGCCATGACCATCGGTACCACCTTGCCATCGCTCTCTGGAGTGGGAACGATCGCCGTAAGCCATTTATGACCGGGCGAGACGCCCACCACTTCACTGATCGGGTTGGGGATGACCCTCGCCCGCGCGGAGCCGTACTGATTCATTCGCTCCAGATAATTGACGTTTCCCTGTGCGCGTTGAACGATGATTTCTCCGTTGGGGCCAAAATGCGGCGTCAATTCACCTGACAGACCGATATGTCTGGGGGGAGAGCTTCTGTCGATCGGCGCCAGCCAGGTTTGGGATTTTCCATCATGATCTACCGCGGCATAGACGACTTGTTTGCCGTCCAGCGACAACCCGAAGTTAGCCATAGAAATACCTGGCAACACGGCGTCACTCTTGCCGGTATCTACGCTCACCCGCCAAAGCTCCGGCCCCGCATCCGCAGACTGACGACGCAGGAGATAGTAGAGGGTGGTATGGTCCGGCGCAAATACAGGAGAGGAAAGGTCACGGACGATTTCTCCCTCAGAAGACAAAGATCGTTCCCCAGCGGGGTCGTGGACCCAGATGGAGCTTTCCCGGATGCCGATAGAGGTAATGATCGATCGGCCGTTCGGTTCCACGGCTAAGCCCTCTTCTTCGGCCGGGCCGAAGGTGATTTGCTCGGGTTGTCCGTCGGGAAAGCGCTGGCGCCAGAGATGGCTCTGCCCTCCCACGGTAGCAATGAAATACATCCACACGCCGTCGGGAGACCAACCGGCAGAGGTGCAGTACCCTGGGGGACCGATGGGTCTGGGCTGCGCGGTCCCGTCCAGGGAAATGAGGTGGCACAACGTCCACTCTCCCTGTCCGTTCATTTCGACCACTAATGCGAACTGTTGGTTGGGGGAAGCATAGGAGTAATGCGCCATCGCCCGCTCGTGCGGCGGATAATACAGTTCGCGGAAGTTGTCGCCGGTCACCGACTGCGTAACGACCCCCAGGTGCAGGCCTGAACGAATTCTGGAAAACAGGAATTGGTGTGGGTTGAGCCAGGTGAGTCCCGCCGCATTGCTGAGGAGACGATGCGGTTCACCGCCTAACACGGAGACGGTGTAAGTCGCAAACGTGGAACCGTCCATGACCGTGTAAGCGATTTGCGAACCGTCGGGTGAGAACGCCAGGTTGTATTTGACTCGCCCGTCGTTGGTCAGACGCCGGGCTTCGCCGTCGGGGAGCATCTTGACGTAGATTTGATCGGCCGACATGAAATGGCTCCCTCCGCGGATGAAGGCGAGGATATGTCCGTCCGGAGAGAGGGCAGGGGTCGCCGCGGAGTCAGTAAAATCGGTGAGCTGGGTGTACTTGAGCAGGACCGGCCGGTGTCGGGTGGATAGATACACTGCGATGATCGCAGCTACTACGCAAACGGCGGCGATGAGCGCCCACCAACGCGCTCTTCGCTTGCCAACCATCGGGGCCGCCGGGATAGCGGCGGCGGCCTCCGGCGGCCGACGCGGGATTTCTATGGCGGCCTGGGGCTCCAATATCCCGACGCCGTTTCTTACCGGAGCAATGAAGCGGTAACCGACGCGCGGAATGGTTTCGATGTAACGAGGAGAGGTGGCTGAATCTCCGAGCGCGTCGCGCAGTTTCTGGACCGATTTGTTGAGACCGTGGTCAAAGTCAACAAAGACGTCGGAAGGCCAGAGGCGTTGGCGAAGTTCGTCGCGCGTCCATATCGCGCCCGGGCGTTCCAGGAGCACAGCCAGCAATTGCAGCGGCTGCTGCGGCAGCCTGAGTTTGCTGCCATTCCTGGTGAGCTGCCCGGCTTTGCGATCGAGCTCAAAGAGGCCAAAAGAAATCACGTCTTCCGCTGGCGAAACCGGCACTCCATAACCCCCTGAATCCGCGAAAACTGAGTTTAGCACCCAGGTGAAAGGTCTGTACGTTCTTTGTCAAGCCTTACAACCGCGGGGATAAGTCTGTCTAACTTATTGCTGGCTCTCAAGTTAACAGGGGATAAATAAATCACCCCCGCAGCCATTGCCCCGGCCACAGGAGTGGCCCACACTCGGGCCCACATCGCTCGCTCGGACGAGTTACGAAGGGAGAAACAAATGAATCAAATTACCAAGAAGAATGGGACGGTGGTTTCGCACCAAGTGGCGTTTTGGAGCCGGGTGTCTCGTGGTGCTTTGACCATGCTTGCCATGGCCAGCCTGATGTTTACCTCCAACAGCGCGAGAGCTGCTTGTGGCAAGCTGTCGGGCCTGGGGTCGGGCAGTGGCATCAAACTGCCGATCCTGGCGCAAGCAGCCGGCGACGAGGAAAGTGCCTCGAGTGGCCGGGACTCCATCGTGGGGTTATGGCATGTGGTCTACACGGCGGGCGGCTCGGTGTTTAACGAGACGCTTGACCAATGGCATAGCGACGGGACGGAGTTCGAAAATGCGTACCTGGCGCCTGCTCAAGGAAATATCTGCTTTGGTGTGTGGAAACCGACCGGACCGAACGCGGTACGGCTGCACCACATTGGTTGGACGTTCGACCCTACCAGCACGGGGACGGCCAACGGAACCTTTACCCTGGACGAAAACAATACCTTGTCTCGTGACGGCAAGAGCTACACCGGCACGTTCACCTTCAAGACGTTTGACCTGAAAGGAACGCAGGGTGCGGAGGTAACCGGGACCATCGCGGCTACCCGCATCACCGTCGATTGAGAGTTAATCAAGTACAGGGCGACAGCATACTTTTGGAGAACCTTAACGGCCGGCTGGTTTGCGCGAACCGTCTCAGGGAACAAAGTATGCTGTCGCCGGGTGGTTGAATGATCAATCGCCCCGTTGGCGGGCCCGTGGAAAACCATACCTAAACCAGAAAGAATCGCCAGAACACGTTATCAGCTCCCCGGAAATAGACTGAGCCGAGGTGGCTGCAGGCGAAAACGCCTTACAAACAGTTAGTGCTGGAGAGACGCCCAGCGTTACACGGCTAGGTCTTCGCCCGGCCAAAAAACGAGCCGGGGATGCAGGGTTTCAGGCTATGATCTAAGGCCTGCATGAGCTTTATTTCTGATCTTCAAAATCTCTTCGAGCCAGGGGCCGGAGGGATGCAAGCCGGGTCTCGGACGGAAGCCGCGTTGCGCGCTCAGACGGAAGCATTCTGCGCAGCGACCAGCCTGGCCGGCCAAACCGATCGCCTGATCGAGCTCTTTTCCGAAATCTGGCAGCAGCGCTCTGAGCGGGCTTACCAATCTCGCCTGGTCTGCTGGCTGGGCTTGCTGGAGCAAGACGCCGCCCTGCGGTCTCGCTTTCAGCAGGGATGGAAGTCGACGCTTAGCCAGCTCGATTCTGTTTCCCTATTGGCGGAAGCGGGCATCCCTGCGCAACATGCGCTGTTTCGGGAGATCACCAGCCGGCTCTTCCAGCGCTGGCTGCCTCCCCCCCGCGAAAAGGATGATACGGCTCGACTTTTCGCCGCGGTCTTTGATTCCTCGCGCGCCACCCAACGCTTTCTCGATATGGATGAGGCCGGGTTTGCTCGCCTGACGGCAAATGTCTGGGGCGCCGAAGGGCTGGCTGCGTATCCGCATGTTCACCTGGACCTGCACGAAGCACTTCGCTTGTTGGCGGCGCGCGTTTCTGCGCGGGGCACCAGCCGTGCTGTCCGCCAGCGCAGCACCAGCGAGACAGTGGAGCAATCGCCTCCGTATGCCCTGGTTTTTGCCACCGAAAAATTTATTGAGTGTGAACACTCTGCGCTTCCGGGTGACTGTCCGAAGGAATGTATGGAGCCCTGGCTCAACGCCGTCTTCGCCTGCAGAGGAGAGCTCGGGATTGTTCGCATCCGAATGGAAGATGCCGGCGTGAATGCTCCGCTGGTCTTCGATTTGAGCGCCATGGACGCAGCACTCGACCGGATGGAGATGCTCGCCGCTACGCTGGCAGATCGCCGCAACGAAGTTACCCCCGCCGTACGCCGCTTGTTGCAAACCCTGCTGTATGGGCTGCGCGAGGATATGCGCATCTCCTCTCTCATCCGGCAGAATTTCAACCTGCTGGCACGCAAGACGGTGGAACGTACCGGTCACGGTGGCGAACACTATGTTGCCCACAGCCGCAAGGAATACTGGCAAATGTGGGGTGCGGCGATCGGAGGCGGATTCCTTACCGTGTTTACTGCGGCGCTCAAACTTCACCTGGTCGCCAAACACTGGCCGCCGTTTGTGGAAGCGGTTCTGATCGGAACGAACTACGCCATCAGTTTCCTGTTGCTGCAGATCTTCGGTTTGGCGCTGGCCACCAAGCAGCCTGCCATGACGGGAGCTACGCTGGCGGATATCATCCGTCGCAACCGAGGTGACTCTCGCCGCGACCAGATTACTGAATTCGGCGCATCCATAAGCCGGACGCAGCTCGCCGCGGCGCTGGGCAATGTTCTGGCGGTATGTATCGGGGCGGTTATCTTCAATCTGCTTTGGCTTAGGGCTTTCCACGCCCCGTATCTGCCGGCCGGCCAGGCGGAGAAGGTCTATCTATCGCTACGTCCCCTGGCTTCGGCCACCGCCATTGACGCCGCGCTCACCGGTGTCCTGCTCTGGCTCGCCGGTCTGATCGGGGGCTGGTGTGAAAACTTCGCCGTCTACCATCGCATTCCTGCGTCGATTGCGCAACACCCTCTCGGCCAAACCATTGGCGCAGGCAGGATGGAAAAGCTTGCAGACTGGGTTGACCGCCACATCGGCTCATGGACCACCAGTATCTCCCTCGGTTACCTGATGGGATTCACGCCGGAGTTTTTCGCGTTCTTCGGCCTGCCGCTCGACGTCCGCCACGTCACCCTCAATACCGGCATGTTTGCCTTCGCGGCTGCTCGTTTCGGACCCTCCGCATTCAAGCAAGTGTGGCTATACTCGGCGATGGTCGGCGTCGCGATCATGTTTGTGCTCAACCTGGGAGTCAGCTTCGCCATCGCTTCTTTCGTGGCGCTCCGCGCCTATGATGTAGGCCACAAAGAACGGGCATCGATTCTCCGCTACGTGTTCAAACAAATGGTCTCCTCACCACTCAGATTTCTCTTTCCTGTCCAGCCCAACCATGCCGTCTCCGAACCGCCCGCACAGGATAGTGAACGCCCAGCGCCTGCGGCGTAGAGAAATGTGCGCCGTGCATTTAATGGAACATCCCGTGGTTGGTTGCTACACCTTTGTAACTGGTTCAATAAGGCAGGTCAGGATTTTAAACCTGACATCAAACCATGACTTCCCGAGAACTTCAGAGGGTGTGGTGAGAACTGCTTTTTGAAGGGTACGGCCTTTAGGCCGTACGTTTTAGCTAGGAGTCAAGAGAATCGGCTTTAGCCGCTGAGGGCTGCTTAAGCGAGCACAAGAGATGCCCTCAGGGGCTAAACAGGCTGCGGAAAAACCGAATTCTTTGAAGGGGACGGCCTTCAGGCCGTCCGTAAGTGATTGAAAATCTGTTCGGCTTTAGCCGCTGAGGGGACGGGTTTCGCCCCCTGTTCGACCTTTTTCCGCAGCCTGTAAAG
>DASRRN010000594.1:0-8685 GCA_035695685.1 Acidobacteriaceae bacterium
TGCCACCCGCGCGGGCGCACAAAAAGCACCGCCGTCTTTTCATTGAGCCGGTACTGTTTGCCATCGGGACTGTCGAAGCTGATCTCGCGACGCACTGCGTCCCGCAGGTTCACCTGGCCGTCGATTACGTTGCGCCACGTGGGCGCGGTCGAGTCCTCAAAGTCGGCCATGAAGACATTTGCACCAGAATTCAGTGCATTGATCACCATCTTGCGATCGACCGGGCCGGTGATCTCCACCCGGCGATCCTGCAGATCGGCCGGGATAGGAGCGACGCGCCACTCGCTCTGGCGGACGGACGCCGTTTCCGGAAGAAAATCGTAAAGCTGCCCCTGGCGCAGCGCTTCTCCCCTGGTCACCCGCGCAGCCAGCAACTTCTGGCGTTCTGCCTCGAAGTTGGTCGACAAAGCTACAAGAAATTCAAGCGCTTGCGGGGTAAGAATTTCCGCTTCCGCTGCTCCCTGGGGTCCTTCAATCTTCACTGAAGGCACAGTTACCGTCGAGTTCGCCATGACACCTCCGCACAGTCTTAATTCTACTGTTTCCTCGGCATGCCTACGAGAGGAGCATTGCGGATGGAGGCATCCAGCAGTTCCACCATGTGGAACGTGGGCATCGCATCGAGGCCGCGACGCCGCAATCCACTCATCAGCTGCAACAGGCAGCCTGGATTGGCGGAGATGACCGCCTCCGCCTTGGTGGCGAGCAGGTTTTCAACCTTGCGGTCACCCAGCTGATTGGCAGGCTCAGGATTGAGCAGGTTGTAGACTCCGGCAGAGCCGCAGCAGAGTGTGGCCTCATCAATCTCCGCAACTTCCAGACCTGGAATGCCGGCCAGTAGGCGCCGCGGCTCTACGTGGATGGCCTGCGCGTGCCGCAAATGGCAGGCGTCGTGGTAGGCCACTCGCATAGGCAGAGCGTGACGTGGCGCACGTGCCGGCAGTTCGCACAAAATCTCTGAGATGTCTTTGCACTTTGCACTGAACGCGGCGGCGCGAGCCGCCCAGGCTGCATCGTCGCGCAACAGATGACCATACTCCTTCATCGTCGATCCGCAGCCTGCGGCGTTGATCACGATGGTGTCTACGTTGGCCGCCTCGAAGGCCGCAATCATTTTTCGCGCCAGTGCGGCGGCCTGCTCATCAAGACCGGAGTGCAGCATGAGTGCTCCGCAACACTGCTGTGCCTGCGGAATGACCACTTCGCAGCCTTCCGCTGCGAGCACTCGGGCCGTGGCTTGGTTTACATGTTGGAAAAAGACCTGTTGCACGCAGCCGGAGAGCATGCCAACCCGCCGCCGCGACTCGGAAACGGGTGAGACGCGTGCAGGCAAACCCTGCATAAAGTTTGTGGGCACAAGCGGCAACAGAGACTCCATCTGCGCCAGCCGTTTCGGTAACAGCCGCAGCAGGCCAGTGGCGCGCAGTAGCTTTTGTAAACCAGAGCGCTGGTAGATGAGCATAGGCAGAGCCATAAGGCGCAGCCGCTTCACGTAAGGGAAGGTGGCGAAGAGCAGCTTGCGGAAAAAACTATCCGTGGTGCTACGCGGGATATTGCGCTCCACCTGGGCGCGCGTATCTTCAATGAGCTTGTTGTACTGCACGCCGGATGGACAGGCAGTCATGCAGGCCATGCACCCCAGGCAGTTGTCCATATGCAGCCGGAAGCGCTGGTCGAGCGGGGCCTCGCCCAGCGCCGACTTCTTCATCATGTAAATGCGGCCGCGGGGCGAATCCATCTCCTCACCCCAGAGTACATACGTGGGGCAAGCGGGAAGGCAGAAACCGCAGTGCACGCAGTCGTCAATCAGCGCGATTTCCGGCGGCTTGTGGGCATCGAAGTTCGAAGGCTTTGCTGCTTCAAGCTGGGTGAGTTGAGCCATGGCTGGGTTTCAGTAGATTACATCTTAATAAAAATGCAGCAGATCCCTTTGCTAAAGGACTCTGTCCGCACCAGGATCGATGGGGATACCACTGCTCTTTCCTTGAAACTCTTAAGTCTCGATTCGCCCTTGGAGGCGAACGGTTAACGCCCGTGGTATCCCACATCTCGCGAAAAACGAGCGAGATGTGGGGCACCCGGTGTCCGCTGACAATTGAAATTCTCAATTAAGGTTTGTTCGAAACCTCGTCGCGCTCCCCTCCCCTTTGTCATCCCGCTTTGCCCCGGCCTGCCGTGGGAGCGTACCCGGATTTCCTACTTCACAGCTCTCACCAGCGCCACTTATGTGGTTCTCCCTAAAGAGAACCACATGCAGTTGACCGAAGCCGCAACTCTTGACAGGAAATCTGGGGAAGCCGACCTGTCCCGGTGTGCCGTGGAGGGACCTGCTGTGCGCCCTTGCACCCTCTCAAATTCCTCCCAGAAACCGCCCAGGATTGAGAATCCCTTCAGGATCGAAGCGGCGCTTGATCTCGCGCATCAGGGGGAGGCTATCCGGCAAAGTACCCCAGCAATCAAGCTTCATCTCCGAGGGCTGTTTGAGAACCATCAGCGATCCGCTTGCCTCTTCCATATCGCGCCGCAACGGGACCAGCCTCTCCCCAGACGCAGCAGGGAAACCCGCGATCATAATGCCGGTGGCCTGCGTCACCGACTCCCCACCCAGGCCGCGGACATGCTCCGCAAAACGGGCGATTTCTGAAGGAAGCATCGTGCCTTTGCAAACAAAGTCCCGGTCCATCTGCTCTTGTCGGGCATTCCATACCTCACCCCCAACGGCTCGTGAACTAAGACCTACACTTTGTGCCATTGCCTCCAGCGCAGCGGCCTGCGTATGCAGTACCTCGGCGAGGGATGCGAGTTGGATGTCGAGATCGAAACCCGTCGTTGTGCCCCGCAACTGGATTGCCACTGTGCTCACCTGCGCGTGGAGCAACTTAAGGATGAGCTTTCCCAGTGGTTCGGCGGCCGGGGCAGCCACAGTAAAACCCTGCGTGCACTGCGGCATAGAGTGCAATCGGAAGTTGACCGAGGTAATCACGCCGAGAGTCCCGAAGGCCCCGATCATCAGCTTGTGCAAGTCGTAGCCGGCGACGTTCTTCACCACCTTGCCACCCGTGCGGGCTACGGTCCCGTCGGCCAGCACGATCGTCATCCCGATGATAAGGTCGCGTAGCCCTCCATACCCCAGCCGGAGGACGCCCGAATCGTTCGTGGCGATAATCCCGCCAACCGTCGCGCGCTCGGGCCAAAGCGGATCGAGCGCGACATATTGCCCATGTTGCGCCAGGCCCGACTGCATCGCGGCCCAGGTGCAGCCGGCATCGACCGTACAAGTCATATCCTGCCAGGTATGTTCCCGAAGCACATTGAGGCGGTGCATCTCCAGCAACAGCGCCGGTTGCACCGTGTAGCCCCAGCCCTGTTTGGTGCCGCCGCCATAAGGAACAACATTGAGCCGGTTTTCCTGTGCGAAGCGGAGAATCGCAGCAATCTCTTCGCTGTTGGCCGGAGCGACTGCGATGGTGCTCCCCAGGCTTCGTAGATGCTCAGCCCCGGCGATGGCAGTGAGTGGAGCGGTAATGTCCTGCGTATTAATCAAAAGAACTCAGCCACCCCTGCTGTCTCCAGTGGGTGAGGGGTATACTTCCCGGTTTTTTCCCCGCAAAGCCGGGGGCGGGGAAAGAGCTTATCAGGATTTGAGATATTGTCCGGGTCGAAGCTGCAGCGCACCCGTTGCATAGTATCCAGGTCTGGCTCCGAGTACATATACCCCAACGCCTGCTGCTTCTCTCTGCCCACTCCGTGTTCCCCGGTAATCGACCCGCCATGGTCGACGCAAAGGTACAGGATGCGCATAGAAAGATCGACGGCAAGCTCTTCCTGGCCGGGGATCGAACGATCATAAAGTACCAGCGGGTGCAGGTTGCCGTCGCCCGCGTGAAACACATTGCAGACCCGGAGCCCGGTCGATGCCGCCATTTCCGCAACCTGTTCCAGCACGACGGGCAGCTTGGTGCGCGGTATCACTCCGTCCTGCACGATGTAGTCGGGAGATAGGCGGCCCGCAGCGGCAAACGCTGCCTTGCGGCCCTTCCATACCAGGAGCCGCTCCTGCTCGCTTTCTGCCAGCCGGTCCTCCCAGGCGCCATTCGCTTTACACAGCTCCCGAATCTGTTTCATGTGCAGATCGACTTCGGCGAAAGGACCATCGACTTCCACCAGCAGCAGGGCTTCGCATTCGGGGTAGTGCGGGTGGACGGCAGCCTCCGCCGCCTGGATGGCGAGACGGTCCATGATCTCCATCGCGGCAGGCAGTATGGACGCCGCAATAATATCCGAAACGGTCTGTCCCGCGGCTGAGATGGAGTCGAAGGCGGCCAGCAAAACCTGCACCGTCTCGGGCCGCCGCACAATGCGCATCGTCATGGAACTGGCCACTCCCAGCGTGCCTTCAGAACCAACGAAAACGCCCGCCAAATCGTAACCGGGAGCGTCGAGTGTGGGTGAGCCCAGGTGGACCAGCTCGCCCGTAGGCAGCACCACTTCGAGCGCCAGCACGTGGTTGGTGGTAAAGCCGTACTTGAGGCAGTGCGCTCCGCCGGAATTCTCCGCTACATTGCCTCCGATCGTGCACACGCTCTGGGAAGAAGGATCCGGCGCATAAAAATGACCCGCCGGTGTCACCCGCTGGGTTACGTGCGCATTGACCACGCCCGCTTCCACGGTGACACGTTGGTTGGGAATGTCAGTTGCCAGGATCCGGGTCATGCGGCCAAAGCTGATCA
Organism: Acidobacteriaceae bacterium; assembly: GCA_035695685.1. Lineage (GTDB taxonomy): Bacteria > Acidobacteriota > Terriglobia > Terriglobales > Acidobacteriaceae > PALSA-350. Next base: position 4,731 of record DASRRN010000594.1, read on the forward strand.
CGATACCACGGTCATCCGGCAACGCGCCGCCAGAGAGACCAGTGCCCGCGCCGCGGCCTACGAACGGTATGTGATGCCGCGCACAGATCCGTACGACCGCGTGCACTTGGGCAGTGGAACGAGGCAGAACGACCGCCGCCGGCAGGCTGCGGAGCACTGCCAGACCATCACACTCGTAGGTCTGCAGTTGGTTGCGCTCGACGATGAGGCCGTCAGCCCCAACGGCATCTCGTAGCTCAGCGAGGATAGCGGCAGAGAGCATGCTGCTAATATCCTAATCCACGCGGAATATACTGGCTTTTCGCGCGGTAAAGTTCGTATTGCTGAATCCAAGAGAGAGCCGCCCCAAATGAGCCCAGTTTGGTCCCAAAGCTACACCCTCTTCGGGCGTGGCCTCGCCTTTACCTCGATTATTGCCTGTTTACCGATTGTTACCTTGCTCTTCTTGCTGGGTGTCCGGCGTAAGCCGGCCTGGATCGCATCTCTGTCCGCTTTGCTGGTAGCACTCGTGGTCGCGCTTTTTGCCTACAGGTTACCTCCCACGCTCACTTTCAGCGCGGCCGCCTATGGTGCCGGCTTTGGACTATTTCCCATCTGCTGGATCGTGTTTTGGGCCATCGCCCTTTATCAGGTTACGGTGGAAATGGGCGAGTTCGAAATTATCAAGTCGTCTATGGGGAACTTGACCGGCGACGCCCGTCTGCAGGCCCTCTTGATCGCCTTCGCCTTCGGCGCATTCATCGAAGGCGCTGCCGGCTTTGGAACCCCCGTCGCGGTTGCGGCTGCCATGCTGGTGGGCCTCGGCTTCTCCCCGTTTTACGCATCGGCGCTTTGTCTCGTGGCCAATACTGCCCCGGTAGCCTTTGGGTCGATCGGTATTCCTGTGGTCACCCTCGCCGGGATCACCGGCTTGCCCCTGGATAAACTGAGCGGTGCGGTAGGCCGGCTTTGTGCTCCGCTATCCCTGTTTGTTCCCTGCTATTTGGTCTGCATCATGGTTGGCTGGCGCGGCATGCTGGAGGTATGGCCCGCGGTCGTGGTGGTCGGCAGCGTCTTCGCCTCGCTCCAGTTCCTTATGTCAAATTTCGTCGGTCCGCAGCTCACCGACATCGTGGGTTCCCTGTGCGCCATGGGCGCGCTCCTGGTGTTGTTGCGCTTTTGGCGTCCGGCCAAGGTGTGGGATAGGGAATTGGAGCCGGTGGCCCCTGCCGGGACCGAGAAGAAGTACTCGACGCTAGCCTCGGGATCGAACGATCGGAAGCATACGGCACGACAGATTTTTGGCGCCTGGATGCCGTATGGCCTGCTTGTAATCCTGGTGCTGCTGTGGGGTTACAAGCCTTTCCAGGCTGTGCTGAATTCCGTCACCATCAGTGCCGGCTGGCCTCTCTTGCACAATCACATTCTGATGATGCCGCCAGTGGTCGCCAAGCCCACGCTCTACAAGGCGATGTATCAGATGAATTTCCTCTCCGCTGCCGGCACCGCTTGCTTGTTCGCGACCCTCCTCGCAGCTCTCTTGCTGCGCATGTCCCCAGTGGCTTTCGGACGCCTGCTGCTTTCCGTGTGCCGCCAGCTCTTTTTGCCTATCCTGACCGTCGCCGCCGTGCTCGCCATGGCCTTCGTAATGAACTATTGCGGCGCTACTGCCACTCTGGGACTGGCATTTGCTGCGTCCGGCAAGCTCTTTCCTTTCTTCAGCCCATTGCTCGGTTGGCTGGGCGTCTTCCTGACCGGCTCAGACACTTCGGCAAACGCGCTCTTTGGCAATCTGCAGGTGGTAACCGCCGGCCGTTTGGGGTTTGAGCCAACGCTCATGGCGGCCGCCAACTCCGCCGGTGGTGTGGTGGGTAAGATGATCAGCGTGCAGAACATCGCGGTCGCGGCCGCCGCCACCGCCATGACCGTCGCTGATCAGGCCAAGCTCTTTCGCTTTACTCTGCGGCACAGCATCGTGATGGCGACAGCCATCGGCTTCGAGGTCATGCTGTATGCCTATCTCTTCCATGTTCGTTAGAAACTTCACTAGGAGTGATATCTCGTGGCAAAGCTAGGATTCTTAGGTCTCGGCATCATGGGTGGTCCCATGGCCCGCCATTTAGTGATGGGCGGTCACAACGTGGCCGTGTGGTCGCATAACCAAAAGAAGGCAAAGGAACTCGCCGAGTCCGCGGGCGCACTGTTCTGTGCGACCCCGGCGGAGGTTGCGCAGAACAGTGAATGTGCCTTTCTCTGCGTGGGAGATACTGCCATGTCCCGGGAGGTAATCCTGGGCGAAAAGGGCCTGGTCAAGGGCGCAAAGAAAGGGTTCGTCATCGCCGACTGCAGTACGGTCTCACCCTTGGAGAGCAGCCGCATCGCGCAAGAACTCGAGGCGCTCGGCATCGAATTTCTGGATGCTCCCTGTACCGGCTCCAAAGCGGGTGCGGAAGGGGGAACGCTGACCTTCATGATTGGCGGCAAGAAAGACGTCTTTGAACACACCAAACCATTCTTTGAGGCGATGGGCAAGGTCCTCTATTATTGCGGCAAGTCGGGCATGGGCTTGCGCGCCAAGCTCACCCAGAACCTCATCCTGGGCAACCTCCTGCAGGCCTTCAATGAAGGTTTGGTGTTGAGCACCAAAGCCGGTGTCGATCCCGAACTCATGCTCGACATCCTGAACAACAGCGCCGCGCGCTCAGGCTTGATTTCTGCCAAGGCACCCATGGTATTCAAGCGCAACTTCGCCACCAACTTCTCGGTGAAATGGCTGGAGAAGGATATCGGCCTGGCGCTCGACCTCGGATCCGCAATCGGCGTACCGCTGCTTCTTACCGGCCTGACGCAGCAGCTCTTCCAAACCGCGATGGCCAAAGGTTACGGGGAAGACGATATCTGCGGATCCATCCGCGTGCTCGAAGAGCTTGCAGGAACTGAAGTCAAGGCCTGAGACCCTTTTACGGGTCCCTACGACCGAACAGAGTCCCGCAGGGACGGCTGACCTTAGCCCAGGACGTGAGTCCTGGGTAGGATTCGGAAACATGATGTAGTCCCGAAGGGACGGTTGAAATAGTTAAGCCGTCGCCACCCGATCAAAATCGTCCGCCGTACTTTCCACGGGCCGGCGGGCATTTTGTTCGGCCAGCTCGGCCTCCGCCTGGAGGTGGTCGATCACCTCCTTGGAGTAGAGGACGAAGTGATGAGCAGAGAGCAACATGGTGAAGCCCAGCCAGATCTTTGCCGGTGAGCGCCAGTACGAAGAAACCATCCTAAAGAGGAATTTCCAGTAACTGCGGCGGTAGCTTGAACGGGTACCCTGGCGCCACATGGAAGACAAAAGCACACGCAGGTTGTAAGTCATGCCCAGGTTCGGCGGCTTTTGCGTCGGTTTAGGGTTCCAGACTTTCAAGGAGTTGTACGAGCGCTCGAAAAAGGCATCTGGCTGGTACAAGCCTTGGAGCAAAGTGCATAGGCCGCGCAGCAGGATAGGCAACGGTAAAATAGTGCGGAAATTCGGGAGGCCAAACTGGGTGGTGGATGGGCTGTCTTCAATCAGGCGCCCTTCCCGTTTCATGCGATCGAAGAGGGCCGTCGTGGGCGGAGCCATGAGGATGCCGGCCATAGCCCAAGGGATCGCCGTCAGCTCAATAAACTCCAATTGACGGGCAAAGATGGTTTCGTCGTCGGAGTCGAAGCCGACAATGAATCCGGCGAGCACCCAGAGACCGCTTTCCTGGATGATGCGCACCTGCTCGACGTTATTCTTGCGCAGGTTCTGAAACTTGCGCGACTCTTTCAGCGCCTCAGAAGAGGGCGTCTCGATGCCGATAAACACATACATGAAGTTGGCCGCGACCATAGCAGCCAGGAGCTCCGGTTGGGCCGCCAGATTGATCGAAGCCTCGGTATAGAACGAAAACGGTTGCTGATGCAGCTTCTGCCATTCAATCAACTCACGCGACAGCTGCAGCGC